>CALXLN010000010.1 GCA_944389215.1 uncultured Opitutales bacterium | reverse complement strand
GACGAATACAGCGCGCCTACCCTGCTCGCGGCGGGAAACAGAATTGCAAACAATAAATAAAACAACGCTTATGAAGAATAATATTAAATCGGTACTGGCCATCGCGGTTCTCGCGCTGGCGGCGGCTTCGTTGCCGGCGGCAAAGCTGGACGAGTCTAAACTGCTGTTGAAAGATTTCGACAAGCTCGAAAATTTCTCCGGCACAAACCTGGAAACGACCTCGGCGAGCGAAGACCTCAAATCCCTCTCCGTGGACAGCACAAAAACAGACGGGAAACCGTTTGTTGTAATCGGAACAAAAGCGGGCTTGCTGCAAGCCGACAAAGACTATACCGTGCGGCTAAAATACAAACTGCAGCCTATGGACTTCGCGCAGCTTCCGCATATGAAACTGCGCGTGTATAGCGGATCAAACCGGCTTATCAGAGAATACCACATGGGAGCCTCAAAACCTTCGTCTTTTGTAAAACTGGCGTTTAAAACAGACGAAGACGATCCGAACACAGTCGTAAAGATTGAAGGATACGGACAATTTTCAGGCTCGATAAACTCGTTTAGCATAGAAAACGGAGACGGAGAAAAATACTATCCCGCCACCGCCGACGCTAAGCCGTACGAAGGCGACTTGGGAAAGCTTCCGACAGGTTCCGAAGATTTTGAAATACAGCTTCCCAAACCGGAAAAAGAGCTTGTGATAAACGCGGCGGATTTCGGATTGACTGAAAATGTTACAAACGCCGCAACCATACTCAATAAGGCGCTTGCAAAATGCAAAGAAGTCGGCGCAAGCAAACTCATAATTCCCAAAGGCAAATACAAAATTTTTGAAAACGTCCACATAAGCGTGTCGGGATTTAAGGACTTTACCATCGATGGGCAGGATTCGGTTTTCATAGCGCGCAAAACCGAAAGTTGCAATATGCACATAGAAGGCTGCGAACGCGTAAAGATCTGCAATCTGCACATGGACTACGATTGGGACACGGAACCCCTTGCGGCAATCGTGCAAATTACGAACGTCAATATCGACAAAAGCGCAAATAAAACCGACATCGACGTAAAATTCCTCGATTACGACAAATATCCAATGCACGGACAAAATGTGCGCGTGGCCAATATGGAAAACTACGACATCGTCGCCAAAGCCGTCGGACAGGAAGGCGGTAAAAGCATGGGCTTCGGATTCAGCCCGCATTCAAAGTCTCCGGACGTGGAATGGCTGTCTCCGAACGAAATGAGAATCAAATGCAACTGGATACATACGGTCGCCCAAAAGGGAGCCTACTACCGCCTGCAGCACTACTACTACGGAATGGGCGGCGTGCAAACCGTAAGCAACAAGCACTTGACGCTTGAAAATATGAATATCTATTCCTGCAAAGGCCACGGGCTTCTGGTTAGCGGCTCGCAGGAATATTTTCAATTTATAAACGTTAAAATTGCCCCGCCGAAAGACTCCCCAAAGCGCGTGATAACCTGCACCGCCGACCACCTGCACTTCTCGCGCTCAAAAGGGCACTTTAAAATGATAGGATGCGAATTCGCCTACGGTTCTGACGACTGCATAAACATCCACGACCTATCGGCTTTCGGCGTAAAAGTCGACGAGAGCGTTATAGAGCTGAAAGCTGGTTCAATGCCCGAAGTCGGAGATATTGTCGAACTGCGCCACGGCGACTACTCGCCGACAAAATTTAAATCGGAGGTTGTCAGCATAACCGAAACCCCCGACAAAAAACGCTACTTCCATCTCAAGGACAAAATTCCTGATCCGCGCTTTGACGGATTCGTAATATTCAACCGCGTCTACGACTCTTCGCACGTTATAATCCGCGATTGCTATTTCCACAGCAACCGCGCTCGCGGACTGCTTATTCTTGCAAGCGATATCACCATAGAAAACTGCAAATTTGTGCACAACCAAATGGGCGCGCTAAAATTTGAATCTGGATACACCTTTAATGTTTGGAGCGAAGGATTTGGCGTCAACAACGTTGTCGTGCGCAACTGCACTTTCGACACTGTAAATCCACAGGGGGTTGCGTACCAAGGCAAAGTCCGCGACGTGTTCTTCGGGGTGTATATGCGCCGCGACCCGTCGTTTGAACAGACAAAATATCCGGTGATACGCAACGTGATGTTTGAAAACAACAAGTTCAAAGATAGTTTCGGAACAATAGCTCTAATCTCTTCATCGGAAAATATTATCTTTAAAGACAATACCTTTGAAAATGTAACCCCGAGAAAGAAAGAGCTTCCCTACCGCGGAGCTTTCTACATAAACCACTCGACCGGCACTAAAATCGTAAACAACACTTACATCAAGTCCGACCTGGTAACTCATCCGGGAATATTCGTCGACGAAGACACGTCAAAAGGAATTGTGTTTGAAGGCAACAGAATAATCGAAAAATAGAATTCCATAAAAACCGCGGATTTATCCGCAATCCACAAAGATTATTTTCAGAGCCGGCCTAAAAACCGGCTCTTTTTTTGCGATACAAAAATCCGCAAACGCGACAGTTATAATATTTGCCGGCAAAACTTCCGCTGCGCGGTTTTTATTTTGCCTAAAAGAATCGCCCACAGCTTCGCGCATTGCGCTTTATGGGAAACGGCTAAAAATTCCTGATGGGAATTTCACTTAACAAATCTCCTATGCGCACCAATCCAACTTTTGTTTAAATTGGCGCACCTATATACAAATTCCGCTTCCCTCCGCAATAATATATCCGGCAAAAAAACACATATATAAAAAACCGCGTATAGAAAACGCGCATAAAAAAAGCGCGCGCAGAATTTTCCGCGCGCGCTAAAAATAAATCTTTCCCTTTATGCGTTGGCCAAGCGCTTTTCCTTGACCTTGGATGCCTGCTTTCCGATCCTGTCGCGCAAGTAGTAGAGGCGCGCGCGCATCGGGACGGAATCCCTGTCGACTTCAATCTTGGCGATATTGGGAGAGTTTACAGGGAAAACGCGTTCCACACCTTCGCCGTAGGAAATGCGGCGCACGGTAAATGTTTCATGGATTCCGCTGCCCTTTCTGGCGATTACGATTCCCGCAAAAACCTGGATGCGCTCTTTATCGCCTTCGCGAACTTTCGCATGCACGCGAACACCGTCGCCAACTTTGAAGTTTGCGACATCTGTCTTTATTTGATCCTTTGTGATTTCTTTCAACAAGTCTTGGTTCATTGTTACTCCTTTGTTTTAAAAATATCCTGTCTGCGTGCCTTCGTTTTTTCAATTTGGCATTGACGCCGCCAGCACTCTATTTCGGCGTGATTTCCGTTTAGCAAAACCTCGGGAACTTTCATTCCTCTAAATTCCGACGGTCTTGTATATTGTGGAAAAGCGAGAAGATTGCCGTTAAATGAATCAAACGTCAAGGAATTTTCTTCGCCTAATACACCTTTTACGTATCTTGCGGTTGCATCGGCTATAACCGCAGCCGGAAGCGTGCCATTTGTCAGGACGTAATCGCCTATTGAAATTTCGCGGTCAATCAAGCAATCCCGCACGCGCTGGTCTATGCCCTCGTAATGCCCGCTCAATATTATAAGATGCCCCGCCTTCGATAATTCGGAAGCTATTTGCGGCGAAAATTTTTCGCCGTCGGGACACATATAAATTCTAGTGCACCCCGGAGTCTGCAAAGCCTCCATCGCCGCAAAGATAGGCTCCGGCTTCATCAGCATTCCCGGGCCTCCGCCATATGGGCGGTCGTCGGTATTCTTGTGCTTTCCCTCCGCCCAATCGCGGATATTATAGACGTTCAGTTCCAGAATTCCGTTCTTTTGAGCGCGCGCAAGCATGCTTTCGCCCAAAAAACCGGTAAGCATATTGGGAAAAAGCGTAAGAAAATCTATTCTCAATTTTGCGCCCATATCTTGCAAAACCTACTAGAACAATTCAAAAACCGCAAAAAATTTTCGACCGCGGCAAACCGCCCTAAACGCAAAGACCCGCTGCATAAACAAATAACAACGGGTCTTGAAAATACCTTGGCAAATGCGGATATTACTTAGCCTGGGATGCGCGAGCCTTCTTTAAGACTGACTTTACAGTGTCCGTAGGCAATGCGCCGACGCTCAACCAGTAATCCGCGCGTTCGAGATTTATCTGCGTAGCGACATCCTTGCCGCGGGGACGAGGATTGTAGAGCCCGAGATTTTCGACAAATTTGCCGTCGCGGCTCGCCGTGCTTTCCGCGACAACCACGCGATACATTGGATTATGCACGGAACCGTGCCTTTGTAATCTTATTCTAAGTGCCATAATTTATGTGTTTCTTAAAATTGAAAGGAAATAAGCAATATAATCCCCCTTAGTTTGTCAAACGCTTTTTTCACTTTTTTAAGTTTATTTTCTTTTAATACGAAAATTTGCGAAAACATTTTTTTGCCACCATTGTAAAAAAATCTCCTTGCGAAAAAGTTTAGACTGCGCGTCCAAAACTTTCCCCAAGGAGACGATTTGCAAATTGCAGCAAACTCAAATTGGGCAGCCGCGCTTTACTTCATTATATCGTCGTAGAAGCTAATTATTTGCCCGCGCTTGTCCGACTCGTTGAATTCCATCGCACTCTTAGGGTGCCTGTTGAGGAAACCGGTAATCATGTACGGGTAGTCAAAGCCCCATCCGAGCTCTTTGCGCATTGGCTCTATGTGCTGCTCTATGCATTCCAATAGCGGCCGCATGCGGTAATTGGGATTGTGCAGGAAACCGATTAACATCTCAAGCTGGCAGTTGCCCGCGCCGCGCCCCAAGCCAGCGAGAGTCCCGTCGACCATATTGGCGCCGGCAACTATCGCCTCTATTGTATTTGAGAAGGCAAGTTGCAGATTGTTGTGGGCGTGTATGCCGATTTCTATGCCGAATTCGCGCGCAATTCTCATGTATTTTGCCATAAGGTAGCGGATTTGCTCGCTGTACAATGAGCCGAAACTATCCACTAGGTAAATGGCGCTTGCCCCGCTTGCGCCAAGCAGCTCGAGGCCTTCGTCCAAATCTGCTTCGCGCACGGTGGAAACAGCCATTACGTTGACAGTGGCTTCATACCCCTTGTCCAATGCGTCTTTTATCATGTCCACTGCAAGGGGAATCTGGTGTATGTATGTAGCAACCCTTATCATATCCAGAGGGCTCTTTGACTTTTCGACTATGTCCGTCTTGTAATCGCATTTTTCGGCGTCCGCCATGGCAGAAAGCTTTATTTCGCGCTTGTTGTCGCCAATTATGCGGTTTATATCGTCTTCATCGCAGAATCGCCATGCGCCAAATTTGTCGGGAGAGTAAATTTTCTTGCTGTTCTTGTAGCCGATTTCCATATAGTCAATGCCGGCGTCCGCGCAGGCGTCATAGACCGCGCGAACGACCTTGTCGGAAAACTGGCTGGAGTTCATCAGTCCACCGTCTCTTATTGTGCAGTCGAGCACTTTTAATTCTTTCCTGAAGCTCACCCATCTACCGGAAGAGCTGGAGGATCCGTTCATCGCTTTTTGATTCATTTTTTTTATTGTTTTATTGTTGTGTTATATGCCACAAAAAAAAGACCGAACTTTTTGCGCTCGGTCTTTTTTATATGTATGCAAATTCTTTACTATCCGCTTGCCGAACGCTAAGAGTTTAAAACGCTAAAGTAATAAAAGTAATAGCTGCTAAACAAGCCGCCCGAAAGAGGAGCACCCGACGAAACGGAAGCGGACACCGCCGCAACGGCGATATCTTTTGGTGTTAATGTAGCTTTCGTTTTCATCTGAGGTTTTAATTTTTGTGCAATTAGGAATTCTTTTTTCGCCTTTGCAAGCTTTTTTTTTTAAATTTTTATCTTTTGCGCGCTGGAGCTCAAATCTCCGCTAGACGAACTTCTTTGTAAAGTCGTAAAAGTCAGAAAACAGCGGATCGGCGTCGTTTGGGCCTGGAGCCGCCTCGGGATGGTATTGCACGGAAAATACTGGAAAATCCTTGTGCCTTAGCCCCTCGACGGTGCCGTCGTTGAGGTTTACTTCCGTTACGATTCCCCCCGCTTTTTCTATCGATTTGGCGTCTGCCGCAAACCCGTGGTTTTGCGAGGTTATTGACACTTTCCCCGTCTCGAGATTTTTTACGGGCTGATTGCCGCCGCGGTGCCCGAATTTCAGCTTGTATGTAAACGCCCCTATCGCGTGTGTTACCAACTGGTGCCCAAGGCATATTCCGAATGTGGGATATTTGCGGATGAGCTTTGAAACGCATTCGTGGGCGTATGTTACAGCCGCGGGATCTCCGGGCCCGTTTGACAAAAAGACACACTGCGGATTAAATTCCTCGATTTGCTCGGCAGGAACGTCCGCGGGGAAAACTGTTACGTCAAATCCGTGGAAAGCCAGTTTTTTAAATATGGACAGTTTTGCGCCGTAATCTATGGCTGCGCATTTGAACAGAGGCGTTTTGCGCTCGAAATTATAAAGGCTGGTACCTTTTACAGTGAAAGGCTGGCAACGCCCGCAATCGAAATGGTACGGCTCTTTGCATGTAACTTCCCTTACATAGTCTACCCCGACAAGCCCTTCCCAGCCGCGGGCTTTTGCAACAGCCTCCTCGGCGGAAATTCCCTCTGTTGAAAGGCACGCTTTCATGGCGCCAGCACAGCGGATTTTCTTTGTAACCGCGCGCGTATCCACGCCGCTTATTCCAGGAACCGAATTCTTTTCCAGATAATGCTGAATTGTAGTTTCGCTCCTCCAGCTGCTTGCGATGGGGCTTACTTCGCGCACGACAAAACCCGACACTTTTACGCCGTCCGACTCCTCGTCGTCTGTATTTATTCCGTAATTTCCGACTTCCACGGCGGTCATTGTAACAATCTGCCCGAAATAGGAAGGATCAGTCAAAACCTCCTGGTATCCCGTCATGGATGTGTTGAAAACGGCTTCTCCTACCACCGTTTTTCTTGCGCCAAAAGCGCGACCGACAAACACGCTGCCGTCCTCCAGCGCCAAAATTGCTTTTCCGTCTTTGCTCATAATTAAAATTCCCGGCAATTACGCCCATTTTTTATTTATTTACAAGCATTTTTTAACTGCCCACGCGCATAGTAAAATGCAGTTGGCTATTAGACTAAAAACTTAAAAAACGCCATTCCAGCGCGCATAAAAATCCACGCGGACAAAAAAATTACCTCCAGAAACAACCGCTCCACAAAAAATGCGCTAGCCCACTACCTAATGGCTGCCACCCCGTAAAAAAAACACAAGCCCCAAACATCCGCCAATCCGTAAAAATTGCCCCGCCCCCAAAAAGCGCAAAACCGCCCAAACCGCGCCCGATTTACCAAAGTTCGGTTTGTTTCGGCGAAGCCAAAGGCTTTGCGCGGATTTTTTTTAAGAAGCCTGCCCTATGAATTTTAGACGCCCCATACAGCATTAATGCCTGCAAGTGCGCTGGAGTTCCGTAGCCCTTGTGGACTTCAAATCCATAGCGGGGATAATCCGCCGCAAGCTTGGACATTAGCCTATCGCGCGCAACCTTTGCGACGACCGACGCCGCGGCTATGGCAAGGCTGGATGCGTCGCCTTTGACAACAGCCAAGTGCGCAAACGGAAATTTTTTCATGGGCTTGCCGTCTATCAGAACAACCGCTTTTGACAAATCCGCAACAGACTCCCCAAATAGCGGCGCGCCGCCGCCGGCCGGGCGCAACCCCAAACTATGCCTCTGGTTTAAGGCGCAAGCCGCCCGCGACATCGCAAGCTGCGTGGCCCCCAAAATGTTGAGCTTTTCGATTTCTTCCTCCGATGCAAACGACGCTTCAAAATCCAAAGCGCCGATTACCTTGAGCTCTCCCAAACGCGCAAAAATTGCCTCGCGCGTGTGCTCCGAAATTTGTTTGGAATCGTTTAATTCCGCGAGCAACTCTAAAAATTTTTCGTTTTTGTAAAGTGAAATTCCCACAAGCGCGGCGGCGGCGCATACGGGTCCTGCCAGCGCGCCCCTGCCCGCCTCGTCTATTCCAAGGACATAGCTGCGCCCGCCGGCGTATTCCTCGTCGAATTCGGCAAGAGAAAATATTTTTCTATTGCCCGCCATCGCCGTCTCTCATCTTTTCAAAATATGGCAGGCGGTCTATAGGAACGTCGATTTTTATCTTTACACCGCCATCCCAAACCTTCCCCAAATCGTCCTTCCACTTCCCCTTGGGAAGCGATACTTCGCGCGAATCTTCCCGAGTCAGAACGGGCGCGACAAGATATTTATCCCCGAGCATAAACTGGTCTTTGCAGAGTTCAAACCCTTGATTGGGAAATTCGTATTCCATATGCCTTACAATAGGCTCTCCCGTCTTTGACGCATATTTTGCAAGCTCCAATATATACGGGCCGAATTGCTTGTGCAATTCTGCAAACTTCCTGCATATTTCTAAATGCTCTTTATCGAGTATGCGCCACGGGGCAACCGAAAACTGCATCATGGGCATAAGCGCATGTATTTGGCACGAACGAACGATAAGTTTCTGGTCTATTTTTGAGACGTCGATTGGCGTCATGTCGGGATTCAAAAAAGAGCTAAACTCGCCGCCGCCAATCATGTCCGGGCAAGCATACGGATGCCCCAAAAGCCCGGCTGCAAGCATGTCGGGAATCAGCTGCCTTATGCCCTCCCATGAATATGGCTTGTCCTGAAGACGTTGAACTAGCGGCTGAAGACCCATCTTCCAACACGCGCGGTATTCGTTGTATGGAAAGTCCAAGCCCATCTTTGCCCAAGACTCGCAAAAGTCGGACGGAGTTGCCCCTCCGAAGAAGTCGATGCCGTAGGAAACTGCTGCTTTGTCGCCAGCGTCAAACTTGAATCCGTCGACGCCGTACTTTTTCTGTGTCTGAATAAGCTTATTTTTTAAATATTCGCGCGCCTTCGGGTTTGTAAGGTCGTAGCAGGCGCTCATCCCGTTCCACCACTCAACTATCGCGGGAGAATCTCCGCCCTTTTTCTTTAGCAAAAAGCCGGCTCTTTTGAGTTCCCTGAACTCGGCAGAATCTGGCGATACAAACGGGCAAACCCACAGCATAACCTTGAAGCCTTTGGCATGGAGCCTGTCGGACATGCCTTTGGGATCGGGAAACTTTTCGGCGCGAAAATCAAAATTGCCGTAGTGGTTCTGCCAGTTGTCGTCCACCATAAACACGCCTGCGGGGAATCCGTGTTTTATTACGTTGTCGGCGTATTTTTCTATGTCCGCCTGGTTTTGGTTGTACATTAATTCTATCCACGTGTTGTACTGCGGCATTAGGAAGAAAACATCCTGGGGAATTTTGCGGGACGCTTTAAAATGCATCGACGCCGCGCCGAGATATGCATCCTTCAAAGTTCTGCGGCTTATTACAGGCTCCACTTTTTCAAATTCGCTTTCGATAGTAATAACCCCGTCCTTAACGGAAAATTTAAACGGCTTGTCGCTCCAAACATACCTCCCCTTGGAAGACACGAAAAGCGGAGCAGATTGGTTTAAATAATTGCTTGCGGCAAGGTCTTTTTCCTCAAAGTTTTCATACGGCATATGCGAGCCGAAAAACGTCGCAGCCCCCCACCATTTTTCGCCTTCCAGCGGCTCTATCTTTGAAATGTACGGCTGCGAGAAAACCGGCAGCGCAAAAACGCCCAAGGCAAGCGCGGCTATAGCCTCTTTAAAAATATCTTTCATAATTTTTATTTCTGCTTGTTTGCCTCGGCAATCGCCTCGGATGCTGTTTTAAAATGAAGCTTTGCGAATTTCTTCAGGTCTCCGGCACCGAACTTTTTTACTATCTCGACTGCCTGCTCGCGCACTTTAGAACCTGCGCCCTTGCCGAGCTCCAATCCGCATTCGGCGGAAAGTTTGCGCATGGCGTAAACGTAGGTTGCGCGCGCTACAATGGACGCGGCGGCTACGACAGGATCGGACTCAGCCTTCGTCTGCATTTTAAGCTCGAATCCCGGAACGTCCAACTGTTTCTGGACAAGCGGCTGCTTTGTAAACTGGTCGAGCATCCCCCACGGAGCGTGGCGCTCCGCCAGGGCGCTCTTTATCGAAGCCGCATGCATCCACGCAAGCAGCTTGTTGAGATTGCGCCCGAACTTTATGTATAGGGCGTTGTACTTCTCCATATTTGCGTACGAAACTTTTACCGCAACCCCCTTCGTGTTTTTTATCATCTTCGCCATTTTTAAAACGGCGTTGTCGCTGGTTACTTTTTTAGATTCGCGCAAATCGTTTGCAACCCACTCGCGCACGGCGTTGCCGTCGGCGACAACGCACGCTGAAACCAACGGGCCGAAAAGGTCGCCCTTGCCGCTTTCGTCTATGCCGGCATGGAGCTCGTACCACTCGGGGTGCAAAACTTCGTCATACCCCATTTCGAACGCTCCGGTTATTTCAGGCTCCAAAACAAATGTTACAAAATCCTCCGTGCCCTTGCCCTGCACCACAAGCTTTCCTGACGTATACACAACCACATTAACGTCGCGGCTCTTATACGCAAACTTTGCGTAATCTACCTTGTACGGAGCCCAAAGGTGCTTGTCGAGCCACGACTCCAGCTTGTCCGCCTGGGCTTCGGTCAACACTTTTGTGTGAAGCGTTTTCTTTTTCGGTTCATCCAAGATGAGTTTTTGCTTTTTGTAGGAATATGCCATTTCCGATAAGACTATGCTGCGCGGCTGATGCCGCAATAAAAAAACAATCGCGCGTTAATTATTTTTATTTCATCTCCCCCGGCACGGCCGCGCCGGAACGCTTTTCGGGAAGTTTCGTTTTTAATAAAGGCAAAATAAAAAAAACGCTTCAAGCATTTAAATATGAAATGTATCTGCGCAAAATGCTTGCACTTTGAAAGATTCTTTGCGAGATTTTGCAATAAATTATTGGGGAGAGATATTTTTTCAGGAGGAATTTTTAAGCCATGAACAAATCAGTCTTAATAGTTATTTGCGACTTTTTGCTGCTCAGCCTGCTGAGCCTCGCGAACTTCGACAATATCAAGACCGAAGACGCCGCGGAAGAGGAAGCCAAGGAAGCGGCAATAGAACAGTCTTTCACCGACTCCCAAATGCTGGATTTGCTGAAGATGTCCCTCGACAACGAACGAGACCGCCGCGAAGCTCTCAACACCGACGTCGAAAAACTTTCAAAGTCGGCCGAGGAAACGCGCCTCCAGGCGGAGCAGCAAAAGAAGATTATAGAAGCCCGCGAAAGCGAGCTAAAGCAGATGGCGCTCACGAAAGCCCAACTGGAAAAAGAGCGCGCGCAGATACTAGAAAAAAGCAAGGCGTTGGAATCGCGCGTAACCACGACCGAAGAGCGCAACATCGCACTCCAAAAAGAAATTGTCGCAGCGAGCACAAGCCTGGAGAAAGCCGCCCAGGAACGCATAGAGCTGGAGCGCAAACTCGGCGATATGCGCCAGATGGACTCCGCCTCAAAGATGAAGCTCGAGGCAATCCAAAACGAGCTTAAACAAAATAAAGAGCATCTTGAAAAGCTAAAGAGCGAAAGCGAGGCCCTTAAAAACGAGAACAAGGCCATAGAAATAGAAAAGCGTGCGCTTGCAACACAGCTTGAAGTTGCCACCACAAAAACTCAAATTTACGAGGAAAACCTAAAGCGCGCTGTCGCACATGTGACAATAAAAAAAAACGAAAAGGAAAAGATACGCGAACTCGCCGAAACTCTTGCGGTTGGAGTGTCGGAGTTGGCGTCGTCGCAGGAAAAGCTCGCAAAAAATGTGCAGGATTTGCGCCCCAAAACGCCGTCGGAAATTTTCGAGGGAATAAAGGATTCCTTCGTA
>CALXLN010000009.1 GCA_944389215.1 uncultured Opitutales bacterium | reverse complement strand
ATGAAGTTGATACAACGCAGAGCCTACGGATACAGAAACTTTGAAAATTACCGCTTGAGAGTACTTGTAGAATGCGGGGTGAATCTATGAAAGGCAAATCTAAAAAATCAACCTATTCCACAACCTTTGGTGTTGACCCGAAAATTACAGACTGAGAGTCCTCGTGGAATGCGGGGTGAATCTATGAAAGGCAAATCTAAAAAATCAACCTATTCCACAACCTTTGGTATTGACCCGGTTTAGCCTTTTGGAAAGGTCTGGCGCCTAAAAAAAGAAAAACCCGCAGATAAAAATTTGCGGGTTTTTTAAATGGTGGTAAGGACTGGATTCGAACCAGTGAACAGCAATGCTGAACGGATTTACAGTCCGCGCCCTTTAGCCTCTTGGATACCTTACCATATTGAGAAATCCAATTTTGAGTTTAAAACCATACATATATGGCGTTTGCGCTCAAGCTTTTTTTTGAGTTTTTTCTCGAACGGCAAAAAAGTCTTTTATGCAGGCTATTTAAGGGAAATATCATCGGCCCCTTTTATGTAGGTGATTCCGTCGCGCGCGGCAAAGGCTGCGTCGTTTCCTATTCTCGGCGCTTTAACGGGTTTCCCAAGGTAGTTGAAGGCTTTTATAGATTCACCCCGCACTGCAAGGCGGATTTTTACGGGTTTTAATTTAGGCGTCCATAGGGCAAATACTTTTTCTCCGTTTGCGCGCGACCATTCGGCAAGGTAGATGTCGCCACTGCGCGTTATTTTTGGAATGCTTGATGTGTCGGTAAGCATATCTGCGAGAGTTTTGTAAGCCAAATACGACTTTTTTTCGGAAAGGTCTTTGCGCACAAGCCCAAAGTGCGATTCGCGCGTGTTGTCGTTTTCATTCGAGCGGAAATTGTATCTAAAAATTGTTTTTACGCCTTCGGCATATGCAATTAGCATGGTTCTGCCTACAAATTTTGCCTGGTTTTCTTCGGATACGATTTTCTCGACTCGCGAGAATATACATACAAAGTTTCCTTTAAGCGCGCTGTCGAATTTGTATATTGCAGCCAGTGGGGCTTCAAAAGTTCCGCCTTCGTATTTGGCTTTGCCCATGATTATGGGAATTATTTTATCGTTGTCGCGCAGGTTGGCTCCGTCTATAAAATAAGTTCCCAGCGACAGTCCGGCTTTTATCCCTTCAAAGCCTTCAGCCGCCCATGTGTTTGGAGTTGTTTCGGGAAACTTTTTCGAAATTTTCCATCCCTGTTTTACCGATATGTGGAAATCTTTTAAAACGTCTTCTCCGGCGTGTTTTCTAGCGGGTTTGCCGTCTTCCAAGGTTACGTCGTAAAAAAACGGAGTTCCTCCGGCGTACATAACGGTTCCACCGCCGCCTATATAGGAAAGCAAATCGTTTATATATTTTCTTGGGAAACCTTCGTCGACCGGCAAAAGCAGAATTTTGTTCTTTTGGGGATCCAAATTCTTTATTTCGTCGAGCGGGATTTTTTTTACGCGCTTCGCCTTGGGAAGCATTATTTCGGGTGCGCGCGCGATGGGATTGTCGCCCATGCCGAATTTCTCGTCGAACACTTCGCATACTCCGTCTTTGCGATAGTCCAAGCCTAGCTTTGCGAGGGCTGCCTCAAACGCCTCGGCGCAAATTGCGCCGCACTCGGGCGCTGACGAATAGCCGACTTCTGTTATCCATATGGGTTTGTCGGATATGCCGTATTTTTTCATCAGTTCTTTTAAGTCCGATATTTCCTCCGCCAGCTTGCGCTCCGGATTGGAGTGCTGGTAGGGGTGTATGTTCATTATGTCGAAATGCTTTGCAGCCCCTGCTTTAAAACTTTTCTCGATGTATTCCAGCGGTACTCCCGATACCCCTGCATACAGGACTTTCAAATCCGGGTTCACCGACTTTACAATTTTATAGGAATTCTCAAGCAGCTTTGCGTATTCTACGGGATCTGGCTTGTCTCCCCAGAACGACTTTAAATTTGGCTCGTTATATATTTCCCACGCTCTTATTCTGTCTTTATATCGCTCGACACATTTGCGCACATACATTGCGAACTTTTCGGGATTTTTATATGCGGGAGAGGCTCGAACCGGCACCGAGCCTGGAAGTATTGGCAGTATTTCCATTCCGGCGGCGTCGATTTCATCTAGTACGGCATCCCATCTGGAGAAGTTCCATTGGCCATCTTCCGGTTCTACTTGCGCCCAGTCTAGGTCCGTGCGCACATATCCAATACCGGCTGTTTTCATTATCGGGAGCTGTTGGTCAACCATGGGAAATTCCCATCTGTTAAGGTGGGAACATACTCCGAATCTAGTCGGGGCTGAATTTTGAGCGGCGCCAGTTGACGTACAAAAGTACAGCGAGAATACAGCGCAAATGAGAATGTTTTTCATGGGACGTATATTTTATGGTTTGTTGAGGTGCGATATATGTTGTTGCACACATGGTTTCCCGCAAAGTTTTTTGCGCATGTGTTTTTTTATATGCAAATGTATTTAATTAACTTTACAATTCTTAATTTTCTGCGTCAATTATACAATAAATAAACGGCGGACGAAAAAATTATAATCCCGCCATAGGAGGACGATATATAATATTATGGAATTGTCGCAAGTAGGACTTGTCGGTCTCGGAGTCATGGGCTCCAATTTAGCTTTGAACCTTCTGGACGGAGGATTTTCCGTTTCGGTATATAATCGTCCGCATGCGGGCAAACCGAGCGTGGCTGCGGCATTCGCGGAGCGCAGCGGAGGCAACGCAAAGGGATTTGACGATTTGTCGAAGTTTGCGGCGTCGCTGGAGCGCCCTAGAAAAATAATTTTGATGGTGAAGGCGGGGAACGCTGTCGACGAGATTATTGCCTCTCTGAAGCCTTTTCTTGAGCCCGGAGACATTATTATAGACGGGGGAAATTCCGATTACCGCGATACCGGGCGCCGCGTTGAAGATTTGGAAAAAGAGGGAATTTTGTTTGTCGGCGCTGGTATATCCGGAGGCGAAGAGGGAGCGCGCCACGGCGCATCCATAATGGCGGGCGGAAATCCTAAGGCATGGACAAAAGTAAAGAGCATATTGCAGTCGGTAGCGGCGAAGAACTCCGACGGTTCGGTATGTTGCAAATGGATAGGCGAAGGCGGCGCGGGACATTTTGTCAAGATGGTTCACAACGGAATCGAATATGCGGATATGCAGCTCATATCCGAAGCGTATTTTATTTTAAAAACATGCAACGCTTTTTCCAACGACCAAATTGCTCAATTTTTTGAAGAATGCGGCAGGGGGGCTTTAGGTGGGTATCTCATTGAAATTACCGCGCAGATTCTTAAGGCAAAGGACGGCAGCGGCAAATGGATTGTCGATTCCATTTTAGACACGGCTTCGCAGAAAGGCACAGGAAAGTGGACCGTCGAGGCGGCATTGGATTTGCAGCGTTCGATTCCGTCGATAGCCGCCGCCGTATTTGCGCGCTTTGCATCCGCCGACAAAGCGGGGCGCGTGGAGGCGCGCAAAGCGTTTCTGAAGCCTTCCGCGGTTTCAGCGGCTCCGTCTGCGGATTCCGTGCGCGCGGCGCTTTACGCATCCAAAATTTTGGCGTATTCGCAGGGCTTTTCTTTGATGGAAAAGGCTTCAGAGCAGTTCGGATGGAATTTGGATTTTGCGTCGATAGCTTCAATATGGCGCAACGGCTGCATAATACGCTCTGTAATGTTGGATAAAATATCGGCGGCGTATAAGCGGCAGAAATCGGAGAATTTTATTTTTGACGATTATTTCAAGTCCGAACTTGTCCAAAATATGCCGCGTTTGCGCGAAGTTGTCGCTGCCGCGGCTTTAAATTCGGCTTGCGCCCAGGCGTTTTTTGCGTCGCTTGCGTATTTCGATGCGGCAACATCCGACGAATCCGGCGCAAATCTCGTGCAAGCTCAGAGAGATTTCTTCGGCGCCCACACTTACGAGCGCGTCGATTCTCCGCGCGGAATGTTTTTTCATACGGATTGGAGCGCAGCTGCCGCGTCCGAAAAAAATCAAATCCAGAGGGTTTCCAAATGAGCGCGCCCCAACCTCAGGGAATTGTAATATTTGGGGCATCCGGAGATCTCGCAAAGCGCAAGCTAATTCCCGCGCTTTTTGCGTTGTTCTTGCGGGGCCTTCTGCCGGAAAAGTTTTTTATCTTGGGCGTGTCCCGGACTAAAATGACATCCGAAGATTTCCGCGCGCTTAGGCGCTCGGACATTCTTTCGTTTTCCGATTCCGTCGGCGAGGGAGGGACTGATAGGCTCGAGGCGTTTCTGGACATACTTTTTTACCAGAGCCTCGATACAGAAAATCCGGAGGCTTACTCCGGTTTGGGGGATGTTTTGGGCAGCTTGTCGGCGCGCTTCGGCACGGGTGGAAATTTTCTGTTTTATCTTGGGACGCCGCCGGATATGTTCTTGCCGATAGCGCGCGGGCTGAAGGCGGCGGGGCTCAATGCTTCGTCTGGGGGTTGGCGCAGGATTGTAGTAGAGAAACCGTTTGGAAGGGATTTGGATTCGGCGCGCAATTTGAACGCAGAGCTGCTGAAAGTTTTTAACGAGAGCGAAATTTACAGAATAGACCATTATCTTGGAAAAGAGACAGTCCAGAATATTCTCGTGCTGAGATTTGCAAACGGTATATTTGAGCCTCTTTGGAACCGCAACTACATAGATTCCGTCGAAATCACGGTGAGCGAGACGCTCGGGGTAGAGGGGCGGGGCTCTTATTACGAGAAAGCCGGAGCCTTGCGCGACATGGTTCAAAACCATCTTTTGCATTTGATGGCGTTCGCGGCTATGGAGTGTCCGGCGAGTCTTGATTCCGAATCTTTGCGCGACGAAGTGGTAAAGGTTTTTCGCTCCCTTCGGCCACTGTCGGAAAAAGATTTGTCGGAAAGCGTTTTCAGGGGGCAATACGCCGCCGGCGAGATAGACGGAAAAAAGGTAAACGGATATTTGAGCGAAAAAAACGTATCCGCAGATTCCCACACGGAAACTTATGTGGCAATGAGGTTTTTCATAGACAACTGGCGTTGGGGCGGTGTCCCGTTTTACTTGTATACGGGAAAACGTTTGTCCGAGCGGAAATCTGAAATTACAATAAATTTCAAATCCACTCCGCAGAATTTGTTTATGGGGCAGTGTTGCGGGCATTCGTGCAATAGGCTGTCTTTGCGCATCCAGCCGGACGAGAGCATATCTTTAAAATTCGGGCTGAAAGTTCCGGGAGAGGGTTTTAATGTAGCGCAGGTCGGAATGAACTTTAAATATTCGTCGCTTGCAGACGTGAAACTGCCCGGTGCGTACGAGCGGTTGCTGTTGGACGCAATGTGTGGAGATTCTTCTTTGTTTGCGCGCGCAGACGCTTTGGAGTGCGGATGGAAGTTTATAGACCCAATTATAAAATACTGGGAAAAAATTGGCTATTCCGATTTGGCAAGATACGCTGCGGGAACCGAAGGCACAAGCGCGGCTCTTGCCCTTATGCGCAATCACAGAGAAATTTCTTGCAGCCTTCCGACGGTAAACGGCGATTGATATGTTCACTGTAAAAGTAGACGACTCTTCCCGCGCGTCTGTCGCGCGCTTATGTTCGGAGCTAGAGAAAATCGCCCGCTCGGCAATCTCCGCGCGAGGGGCTTTCAACTTGGCTCTGTCGGGCGGAAATACTGCGAACGAAATTTTCGTGGTTCTCCGCAATTCAGATATAGAATGGGGCAGCGTAAGATTTTTCTGGGTGGACGAGCGCTGCGTATTTCCGGATGATCCAGCAAGCAATTACGGCCAAGCTGAAAAAAATTTTTTTAGCCGCATCGACGCGCGCGGAGCTGGAATATTCAGGCTGCGCGGCGAGGAGTGCCCAGTGCTGGAGTGCGAGCGTTATTCGCGGCTTGTTGAATTAATTGTAAAAGAGCGTTTTAATGGGACGCCCGCTTTTGATTGCGCAATATTGGGAGTAGGCGCCGACGCTCATACTGCGTCAATATTCCCCCATTCAAAGGAGCTTTTAACCGACAAGCGCCTGTATTGCGCGGGTACGGACCCAACAAGAAAGTTCTGGCGAATGACTATGACCGGCAGAACTATCCTTGCCGCCGAGAGAATTTTAGTCGCCGCGTACGGAGAACAAAAAGCATGCGCGTTGAAGTCTATTTTGCGCGGCGCGTTGCCGATTGAAGTTTCGACTCCGGCGGGATACGTTCTTGCGCGCGCCAGAAACGCCGAAATATTTACCGACGTAGAAGTTTCATAACACCCTCCATGGGTTTCTTTCAAAATTTATTGCGCCGCGGTTTCGCTGCAGGTAGTATTATTTGTTTTTAGTATAATGCGAGCCATACATAGAGAGTGCGCGTTGAAAGTGTCTGTGGCTTGCATATTCTTTTTCTAAAAAACATACACATTAAAAAAAACGGCGAATGCAGCTGCCTTTTTTTGCCCGCGCGGAAATAGAGTTTCGGCTGTTGGAGAATTTTTATTGGTCGCTGTTTTTTCGGTTTGGCGATACTTCGGAAACGATGTATTGCGGGCGGTTTTTTGTTTCGAGGTAAATTTTTGCCGCGTATTGGCCTATCATTCCCAAACAAAACAGTTGAAGCCCGCATAGGAAGAAAATTATACACACAAGAGAAGTCCATCCGTACGCAGAATTATGAAATATAAGCTGCCTAATGCTTAACAGGATAATAGCGGCTGAAGATAGCAGGCAAAATAAGATTCCAACGATTGCCGCAATAGCAAGAGGCACTGTTGAAAACGACGTCAGGGCGTTTAAAGAATATACGCAGAGTTGCGGAAGGCTCCATTTTGTTTGTCCGGCGCAACGCTCTATATTGTCAAATTCTATCCATTCGGTCTTAAACCCGACCCACTCGTATATTCCTTTTAGGAAGCGGTTGTATTCGGGCAGCTTCATTATCTCGTCGGCGACTTTTCGCTTTATCAACCGGTAGTCGCGCGCACCTTCAGTAAACTTCAAATCTGAAGTTGAGTTTAGCACTTTGTAAAATGCGCGCGCAAGGAACGATCGCAGCTTGGGTTCGCCTTCGCGGTTTTTGCGCCGGGTTGCAACGCAGTCGCATCCGGTTTCCTTCATTTTTGCGAACATTTGCGGAAGCAAAGAAGGCGGATCCTGCAAGTCTGCGTCCATTATTGTTAGATAGTCCCCAGCCGAGTATTTCATTCCTGCGCACATTGCAGCCTCCTTGCCGAAGTTGCGCGAAAAGCTTATGTAGCGCACACGGGCATCTTCTTTTGACATAGTCCGCAGAATTTCAAGAGTATTGTCGGTTGAACCGTCCTCGACAAATATAAGTTCAAAGTCGGGATTGCCCATTTCCTTCATTACCCGCAGAAATTCGGCGTAAAATATGGGCAACGCCTGCGCTTCGCTCTTGCAGGGGACTATTACGCTCAACAGGCCATCGTACGCCTTCGGCAAATCTTGAATGCTATTTCCCATTTCTTTAAGCCAGCATACTTTTTCTTTTGAGTTTGGCAATGTTTTTAAACGGATACTTTTTTTGTAAAACAGGGATTTTTTATTGATATTTTTTAAATTTATAGATATTCTAAAACTTAAATAAACTTATATTAAGTTTCAAAGAATATTTTTAAGATTTGCAATAAGATTTGTTATGAATAGTTCATATTCGGCATTGCGCATTTACCTGTTTGCGGCGTATTTTTCGGGCGCGTGTGAATCATTTTGCTTTGGCGTGGATTCTGAATTTTTAAACTACGCGCAAGGCGCTGCCGATACTTGGGAAAGTTTGGATGTTTTGCCGGCGCACAGCGATGTAGTTTTGGATTACGGTAAAGGCGGCGGAAGGTCCGGAAGCGTCTGCCGGTTCCATAATATTTTATTTTTTTCACCCGGCGAGACAGAAGTAAAAAGCGTTGTCCTGCGCAATTTTTCCAATGCAAAAAACGGCGGCGGCGTTTGCGGTATTCTTAGGAGCATGCGCGTAGGGCAAAAACTTAAGATTCTCCGCAATATAACGCGCGAATTGGGAAAATACGAAGAAAATTTCAATTTAGGGGCAGCCTCTTTTATTCCGTATGTAGGCATTTCGAGAATGGAAATAGAGGTTTGCGGAGACGTAAACGTGGGGCGTTTGCGCGGCAATCCGCTTTATAAAGGAAGCCTTTCTTTCGGAGAATGGAGCGGTTGTTTGGGAAATGGAGATTTTGGCGGGCCGTCCCGCGTTCTTGTTCGCGGAGACGTAAATATTTTCGGGCTGGGAGAGTTGCGCTGCGGCATGGGCGTGGAATCCGGCGAAAGTCGCAACGGTAAAATTCTTTCCCGTGCGGAATTTGAAGTCTCGGGTGAGGTCAATATGGTTCCGTTTGACGCGTCGTATCCTACATGGATTTTAAACAACCGCCGCACGGCGAATGGCGGAAAGGTCTTTTGCACTGTTGCAAAGATAGGCTCGCTTAACGGATCGGGATTGGTGAAAAACGACGCTAAAAACGCACTTTCCACTCTGGTATTAGACAATCCGCGCGGAGTTATTGGAGTTTTTAAAGGGCGCATTCAAGACGACGGTTCAACGGGCGGCGACTCTAAAATCCGCATAGTAAAAGAAGGCGAAGGGGCGCAGTATTTTGAAAAACCGTTCGGAAAGAAACGTTTTACGGGAGGTTTGGATGTATGGGATGGGGAAATATACCTCAATTCTACGGAATCCATCGGAAATTTATCTCTCAATGGGGGCGTTGTAGGAGCTTTGCCTTTTGAAAACGCGGGCGCTGCATCGCCCGTTCTGACTGTTTCGGATTTTAATTGGATTGGCGGGTCGGTGGCGGCATATTTACACCGAGGAGGGATTTGTTCGGAAATAAGAATTTGCGGCGATTTCAAAGTTCGCGGAGATGTAAGTTTTGTTTTAGTGCTTAAAACTTATGTATTGTCGGAAAAATACAGGCTGCTGAGGTGGAATAAAAAGCCCGATTTAAACGGCGCAAGATTTTTGTCCAATTCTTTGGGAAATATATTTCCGGTATTTGAGCCTAAAAAAGACGGTTTATACGTAAGTTTTAGGCGAAAGAAAAATTAGCCCGAAACAAATTTGCATTGTTGTTTTTTTGCCGCGCCGGGATATTCGTTTTGGCGATTTCCATAGTTCGGATTCCGGGGGTATCCGCATTGTGCGCCATGTACATCGTTCACCCATTGAGCGCGTTTCGCGAGGAGCGCGGGAAGCACTGTTTTTGGCGCGCATTTTTTCAGTCAGTATTTATCGCGCGTTTTAAAAGGCGTTTCTTTACCAGGAATTCTGCGGGCGCGGATTTTTTCTATTTCGCCTGGCAATTCCGCGCAAAATAAACTGACAAAATTTCCGTCTCGTTTTACATGCGCATTCGGATTTCAAGCCGGGATTATTTCTGCGCCCGGCAATCCGGACGGTTCTTTTGCGGCGTTCAGCGCTTTGTACCGGATTATTCTTGTGGCTGCGCGCTGTAAAAATTTCAGGGAGTCTCGCGCCTTTTTGCGCATTTTCATATATTGCAAAATAGTGCCCCATGGCGTCGGATAAATTTCGTTACAGGCCCGCAAGGGCATCGTGCGCGCGCATGCGGTTTAACGCATTCAGCGTACAATGCGTTAAATTGTTTCGCATTTTATCCGCCCGAGTTTGCCTGTAGTTTTTTGCCGGATTCTTCGCTTTGCGCGGCTTTTGCATGGAACGCCCGCGCACATTGCTTTTTACGTTTTTCCGCGCGCTGATGTCGGAGCGAACATTGGCGGCCAAGGGGCTTATTGGCGGCTTTCCATGTCGAATTCCAAAATTCCACCAGCCATTATCTGCGCGTATGAAATCGTCTTACTGCCGGATATGTCTTTCCCATTTAGCCTTACCGCCTTTACGTACTTATTTTCTTTGGAGAGATTGTTGGCTTTTATTGTGAAAGTTTTTCCGCCTGCCAGATTCAACGTGGCGTTCTTAATTTGGGGCGCGCCCAATACGTAGTCTCCCGAAGCCGGGTTTACGGGATAAAATCCGAGGGCGCTGAACATATACCACGCGCTCATTTGTCCGCAATCGTCGTTGCCGCAAAGGCCGTCCGGCTTGTTCATATAAAACCTGTCAAAGACTTCGCGGACGAGTTCCGCCGTTTTGTGCGGGGCGTCCGCAAGAGTGAACAGATAAATTATATGGTGGCTCGGTTCGTTGCCTTGCACGTACTGCCCGATAAGCCCGGTTATATCAAGACTCTTTTTTGCTTTGTCCCCGCGGATATCATGCGATACGAAAAGCTCCGAAAGCCTTTTTACAAACGGTTCTTTTCCCCCGAACATCTCCATCAGCGATTCGGGATCCTGCTGCACATGCCAAGTGTATTGCCATGCGCTGCCTTCGGTATAGTCTCCTCCGAATGTGCCGTCGTGGGCGAAGTCGAACGGATTAAATGGAGTCCTGAATTTGCCGCGGCTGTCCTTGCCGCGCATAAATTTTGTCTCTGGGTCAAAGAGATTTTTATAGAAAAGGCTCCGTTTTTCGAATTTATCCCGGATGCTGTCGCGCCCGAATTTTTTCGCAACCAAAGCTATGCAGTAATCGTTGTAGCAACTCTCTAGCGTGCGCGACACGGATTCATTCTTTACGATGTCAAACGGATAGTAGCCATATTTCTCGTAAATATCCCACTGCGATTTTGGAAGATTTTTCGTGGACGAAACTACCATGGCGTCTATTGCTTCTTTTGCCTTATCCGCGTAAAATCCTTTCATAAGCGATTCCGAAATTATGCTGATTGCATGGTTGCCTATCATGCAGTATGTTTCCTTGCCGTAATATACATTTATCGGAAGGAATCCCATGTCGCGGTAGTGGAGCATCATGCTTTCGACAAAGTCGTCGACGCGCTCCGGGCTTAAAATCGTATACATTGAGTGCGCCGCGCGATAGGTGTCCCAAATGCTCCACGATGAATAGTAGTTCTTTGTCGGAGAAATTTTTTTGAGGTTTGTTTTCGTTCCTTTGTACGCGCCGTTGACGTCGGCGATATTGTTGGGCTGAAGGTAAAGGTGGTACATAGACGTGTAGAAATTTTCCTTGTCCGCAAGCGACCCTTCTATGTGCGCGCGCGACAAAACTTCATTCCACTTTTCTTCGGCTTTCGCGCGCACTGCGTCAAAATCCCAATGCGGAATTTCCGTGTCTAGGTTGAGTTTGGCTCCTTCGGCGTCAACGGAGGAAATTCCGATTTTTATTGTCAGAACGTCTCCTTTTTTTAGTCCGAAATCCAGCGCATAACGCTCTCCGAGCTCTTGGGCTTCAAAAGGCTGAATCTTTTTGACATCGGAAATTGGGCGGTCGAACTCCATCGCGAAGGCGATGTCCCGCAAGGGAATGAATCCTTTCACAGAGCATTCGCCCATTATGAGCCTGTCGCCCTTAAACCGCGTCGCGCACTTTACGACCCGCGGAGGATGCGCCATGCCTTTTTGCAGGTCGAGAAATATTTTGCCGCCGTCTTTTTCAAAGGTTATCCGATATATGCAGGCGTGTTCGGTCGCGGATATTTCCACATCGGCGCCGCTTTTTTCAAGCTTTACGCGGTAGTAGCCAGCGCGCGCGGTCTGGTTTTTCTTTTCGTATTTGTCGGACGGGGCGGCTGTGCCGACTTCGCCCGTGAACGGCATTATGGCGATGTCGCCTAGGTCCGGGCAGCCGGTGCCGTTCATGTGCGTTTGCGAAAACGAGTATATTGTGTCGTCCTCATATTTATATCCCGCCAGTAGTCCCAATGCCCGCCTTTTTCGGCGGTGTCGGGTCCGGGCTGGACTCCGCCAAACGGGACGCTAGGCCCGGGGAAGGTGTGTCCGACATAAGCCGTTCCTATCAGGGGGTTCACATAGCGTGTGTAGTTGCGGCCTTTAGCCGAGTCGCAATCCTGCGAATCGGAAGCGCATGCTCCAAGCAGCGCGGACGCTAGAATCGCAAAAAAAGGCAATATGCGGTATTTCATAAAATTTCGTTTAGGATTTTATTTTTGACGGAAGAAATGCGCATGCAATCAAGTACAGCATCGCAGCGGCGAGAACTGCTATGGCGCCGTTTTGCGACGATACCGCCTTGGAGGCATATGTCATAATAGGCGGAAGAACCGCGCCGCCGAATACGGCTGTAATCATTAGCCCTGAAATTTCATTTTCCTTGTCCGGGCGCGCGTTCAGGGCTTCCGAGAATATTACCGAGAATATGCTCGATATCCCATATCCGATGCATCCGACCAGAGCAAGCAGCAGGATTTTCGAGTCCGCAAAGAACATAGCCAAAGCCGCGGCGAGGCTAAAAACCATATGGATTTTAAAATACGTGCGCGGATTCATCTTTGCGAGCATGGCCGTGCCCGCAAAAGCGCCTATCGTGCGGCATGCGAAGTACACGCTTGGAACCAGGGCCACTTCCGCAACCGACGACTGGAGCTTGGGGTCTAGATTCATTCTTTCCATCAGCAGCATAGGCGAGCCCATGTTCATTCCCATATCGATTCCCACAACCGCGACTATTCCGATAAACAGCGGCAGGACAGTTTTGTCAGACAACAGCGCAAATGTTCCAGAGAGGGATGTGGATTGCGCTGTCTTTTCCCTTTTAATGTCCGTTGCATAAAGCCAGATTCCAAATATCGCCGTAAAACCTCCGAATATCGGAAACAAGTACTGCCACGAACCGAGCGCCGAGGCCGCGAAAAGCGCTATGAATGGCCCCGCAAAAGACGACACTGCCTTGACTGCCTGTCCGCCCGTAGCGGCGCTCGCGAGTTTTTCGGGAGACACAACATTTGTCAGCAACGGCATTAACGATACTTGCAAAATTGCGTTCCCTATCCCGAGCAGCGCGAAACCCGCAAGGCATGTATACAAGTTGTAGTGGGCAAACGGAATAGCCATTCCCGCCAACGTTATTGCCACGCTCAGAAGAACTGTGTTTTTTCTGCCGATTGAATTCATCAACAGCGATGTCGGTACTGATAGCACCAAAAACCATATTAGGACGACCGACGGCAGAAATCCGAACCAATGTTCGGGAAGCTGCCCCCCGAAATCCGCCTTTACATAGCTTGTGGAAATTCCAACTATGTCAACGAACCCCATTACGAAAAATCCGAACATTATCGGAACCAGCGCGGTAAGAATAGATTTGTTTTTCATTGTTTTGCGGCTTTGTTGCGTTTAAATTTTGTATGCGGCCACGGATAGCGCGGCGTAGTCGCCTATGTTTTCCCCAAGTTTTGCAGGCAGTATTTTGCAGGCTTTTCGCGCAAGGGGCAGGGATTCCCGCTCCAACACTTCGCGGGCGTGTTTCCAAAGCAGGTTGCGGGAACGCGCGAATATGCTGCCTATTATCACAGCCTGCGGGTTTAGTATGTCCACTATGATTGCAAGTCCCGCGCCTAGCTTTCTTCCGCTTTCGGCGTAAATTTCGCGCGCCAGTTCGTCTCCGGAGTCTGCGGCGGCGGCGACGGTTTTTGCGTCCAGCTTGTCTAGGTCTGCGGGTGCCTTGCAGAAAGAGACCTTTTCGCCCATCTGCAGTTTTTCGGCAACTTTCATCTTCGCTATTTGCGCGATTCCGCCTCCGCTGCAAAAGCCCTCAAAAGACCCCGCTTTCCCGTAGCCCACAGGGCCGAACTCCGACAGCCTGATATGTCCGACTTCGCCCGCGTTGTCGTTTGTTCCCGCGTAGAGTTTTCCGTCTAGAATAAGCCCGGCTCCAAGCCCCGTTCCGAATGTCATAAAAATTACGTTTTTTAAGCCTTTCCCGGCTCCGAATTTCCATTCAGCAAGAGCGCATGCATTGGCGTCGTTTTGCAGCCCGCATGGAACTTTGTATTTTTTCTCGAAGATTTCCGTTATCTTGACATTGTCCCAGCCGACGAGATTGGGCGGATTCATTATGGTTCCCGACTTGCTGTCGAGGGGGCCGCCGCAGCTTACGCCGATTGCGTCTATATCCGATTCCGCCATTCCGTTTTCGCGCAGCACGGCGTCGATATTTTTAAAGAAAGATTCGACTACTTTTTTCGGATTGCCGGGAATTGTCGGAAATCCTTTTTTTGATTTGATTGCGATTTCATTTCTTCCCGACAGCGTCCCCAGGGTTATTGCGCATTTGGTCCCGCCTATGTCTATGCCGATTAGTTTTTTCATAAGTTTATTTTTGGATGTTGGCTTCTATTTCCTCTATAATTGTATGCAATAAAACCGAGTGCGCCTCTTGGACGCGCGCGCCGTTTTGCGAAGGTACGATGATTTCCGCATCCGCAAGACCTGCGCACTTTCCTCCGTCTTTGCCGCAAAGCATTACAGTATAAACGCCGAGACGTTTGGCGGTTTCCAACGCCGCAACTAGATTGGGCGAATTCCCGCTCGACGAAAACAGCACTAGAACGTCTCCGGCTTTTGCAAAGGCTTCGAGCTGGCGCGCAAAAACGCGTTCATATCCGAAATCGTTGGCTATGCAGGTCAAGGCGCAGGAGTCGGAATTTAGGCAGATTCCTGGGAGCGCGCGCCTATCGTGCTTATACCTGCCGGAGAGTTCCTCTGCAAAGTGCATTGCGTCGGCTGCGCTTCCGCCGTTCCCGCAGGAGAATATCGAGCTGCCTTCGGATATGCGCTTGGCGCACAACTGGGCGGCGCCGCATATCTGCGCGGAAAGCTTTTTTAATGACTGCAGAGTTTGAACCAGTTCGTCTATATTTTTCAGGGGATCGGTTTTCATAAAGCAAAATCGCTCTTTTAAGTTCCAATACTTTATTACCGCTGAAAGTTTGGGGCAAAGAAAATAAATGACATTTTTTTTGCGCATTTATTTCCGCGCTTGAAATATCCGCGGAAATTATATTATTCTAAATTTATATGGCGACAAGATACGTATGGGATAAAAAGACCGACGGCGAATTGCAGCTTTGGCCGTCGTCGAGCACCGAACGCTACATCACCGCCCCGTTTCTGCCTACTGGAGACATAAATACCCGCAACCGCAAAACCATAGTTACCGCCCCGGCTAATTTGGAGATTGATTCGCTTGCGCGGCGCGGAATTTCCGCCGCGGCGTTCACCGGGCACAAGGGCGGATACTATCAATCCAGGAGCGGGGCGCCATTTCACTTAATAATATATACGCTCGATGGAAGCGCGACGCTGCGGATTGAGCGAAGGGGAATAAAGATAGGCGGCGGTTCTATTTTTGCCGCTCCTGCAGGATGCTCGTACGAGTTTTCGTCGGATTCTGCAGGTTGGCGGGTCTTTTGGTTCCATCTGGAGCCGTCGGCGCTTATTGATAGGGCTCTTGGCGGCGAAGTTTTCGTGCGCGAATCAAAGAATATACGCGAGCTTGCCATAGCCGCGGAAAATTATTTGAAAGAGGTTTATTTGCCGCGCCCGAATCTTCTTACCATGGAGTTGGGCGCAGACAGAATATTGAAACTTTTGAGGGATGATATTTTTGCCGGAACGCGTCTGAATAGTTCGGCTGTCGACAAAATAATCTCCGATGTCCGCGCAAAGCCTTTGAAAAATTGGCGAGCGGCGGAGATTTCAAAGTTGCTTGGGGTATCCGCGGCAAAATTCAACAAGATGTGCCTAGAGCGCTATTCGGCAACTTTCTTTAAAATACTTTTAACGGCTCGGATGGAAGCGGCTCTAGGCATGATGGCGCGCGGCGCGCGTTTTGCGGAAATAGCCCGCAAGATAGGCTACGCCGACGCATATACTTTCTCGAAAGCATTCAAGTCGCATTACGGCAAAACTCCGAAGAGCGCGCGGGCTTCGTTGCGGTAGAAATGTACGTGGATAAGTAAGTTGTTTTTTCTTGAGCTAAGTTTTTTTCCGGAAATGAAGTTTTTCTAGAGGCAGCCCGCAAGATAGGCTACGCCGACGCATATACTTTCTCGAAGGCATTCAAGTCGCATTGCGGCAAAACCCCCGAAGAGCGCGCGGGCTTCATTGCGGTAGAAGATTTTTCGGTTGCATTTTCTATTGGTTGAAAGCAGAAATTTTACGCATTCTTTTTTTTTAGCGATGTCTTTGGAGATTTTTTCGCCTAGTGGGCGGAGAGTATATCCTTATCGGATTATTGCGGTTTATTTTAGAATCCGCGCGGAAAGATAGTTGCTATAGCCTTTTCTTTGGCTGGGGGATAGCTGAAATGTTTTACTCCGCTTTGTTTGCCGCCAAGGCAAAAAATACATAAAAAAAAACGGGAGCGACTAAAAACTCCCGTTCATCCGCCGCCAAAAAGTTTCGCGGCATTCTGGTATTTTCGCGAATTTCGCTTGTGGATTAGAATTTTACTATTTGTTTTCCGAGAAGGTTTTCAGAAGTATTTTTTCCATAATAGCGTAGCCTTCCAATGTCGGATGGACTCCGTCTTTTGCGAGGCTTTCCGGAAGCCCGCCCCTTGCGTCTGCCATTGCGGAGTGGTAGTCAACGTATATGCAGCCGTTTTCAGCGGCATATTTTTTCAGCATCGCATTGAGCTTCTTTATTTGCTCTGCAGGCTCTGAAATCTCTTTGCGCCAAGGATACTGGTATACCGGGAGAACGGAGCATATGGCGACTTTTATTCCGTGCAGTTTTGCGATTTCGGCAATGGATACGATATTTCCGTATATGTTTTCTATGCTTATGTCGCCGTTGTTCTTTGCGATGTCGTTGGTTCCTGCCAGAATCGCGACGAATTTCGGATTCAGGTCAAGCACGTCGCGGCGCATGCGCACCAGCATCTGCGATGTTACCTGCCCGCTGATTCCGCGCCCGACCAGATTGTTCTTTTCAAAAAAATCTCCGTGCATGCGAGCCCAGTTGTCGGTTATAGAGTCTCCCAGCAACACGGCTTGGGGGTTTTTTGGCGCAGACTTGTTGGCTTGTTCGTAGCGCGCAAAGTTTGCCCAATCGGCGGAGAGTGCGCACAAAGTTGAAATTGCTGCTATAAATAATGAGACAAATAATTTTTTCATGATATTGCCAAAATAAAATTTTTTTGCGCGCGTTCAAGGCATTACGCAGAATTTTTTTGCATGCCGCGGCGAAATGCCGACTGCGACGCCGATAGGGTTATAATAATTGTTGCGGACAGGATTAGGGCTATTCCGATTCCTATGTACAATGAAAACTTTTCGCCGAGAAGGGCGGAGCTTATCGATACGGCGGTTACAGGCTCGAACGCTCCCAGCAATGCGGCGATTGTGGCGCCTGCATACTTTATAGAGTAGGATATTGCAACAATTGAAAGCGCGGTGGGAAAAACTACAAGTCCAAAAGCGTTCAGAGTTTCAAATGAGTTTTGTGGAAGCGATAAATTTCCGTCTAGCGCGCACTTTGCGAAAGCAGCGAAGGCCGCAAATACGATTGCGTAAAATGCGAGTTTTACCCCGTCCATTGCAGATACGCGCGATACTTTTACGATTACAATGTAAAAAGCGTATGTTAGTGCTGATATTATTACCAAAAGCGCGCCTTTTATATTTAAGCCTTCAAAATTTGCGTCGTCGGCGTAAAGAAACGCCACACCCGCCAGAGACATAATTATTGCGATAATTGTAGTGGCTTTTGGTTTTTCACCAAAAAAAATCGACATTATAAGCGCAACAAAAACCGGATACAAAAAAAGCATAGTAGACGCTATTCCCGCGGGAATAATTTCAAATGCCGCAAAGAGCGAATGCGCCGATACCGCAAAAAGCGCTCCGAGCGTTGCTAGAGCGGGAATGTCCCTTGCTGATATTTTTAAATTGCCCGCGGCGCAGTAGGCTGCGGGCGCCAGCAGCAAGGCGGCGCCCGCAAATCTCCAAAAGAGCATTGCGTCGACGCTTACTCCATCTCGCAGCAGCTTTACCCCGAAAAGGGGATTCGTCCCGTATGCGACAGCGGAGATTATTCCGAGGATTATTCCGACGAGTTTCTCCATAAATTTAAATTGCCAAACCCTATTTTAGGCTTCTTTTGTGTAAAGCAATTTTTGGGCTTTGGGAAAAAAATTTTTTGGCGCGGGCGCATTTAAAATTTTTTGCGGTATCGCCGCAAGTGGGGTTTTCTTTGCGCGCGCAATGCCGGCTTTGATAATTTGCGTTAAAAATGAGAATGCTTCAAATGCGCCAGCTTTTGTTCATTTGGCGCCTTGCCAGGGGAGATAAGTTATTAAGAGTTGACGGGCGCTTTTTCCAATGGGCGGTTGTTGTTTGAAACCCGCCGGAATGGAGAGTGCAGGCGTTGCGCGTGTGCGTGGGCTTTTTTTGATGTGATTTTTTATTTTACCGCCAAATAATGCGGCGATGCTTGCCGGGAGTTTTATTTTATTTTTTCTATGGGGAGGATAAATCGATTTTCGAATAAAAATAATCCTTTGTTCCGGCTTATTTCCTTGTTTCTTTACAAGACTTTCCCGCTTTTTTTATTTTGACAAAGTAAAACCCCCTCTTAATCTTTCCGATATTTATTATGTCTTGGGAACGCTATAAAAAATATTTCCTTGGTTTGGACAACCTTGGATTCGGTATGGATGTTAGCAGAGTCGATTTCGACGATGCTTATTTGGCTTCTATGGAAGGCAAAATGCGGGAAGCTTTCGCCGCAATGGCTGCTCTTGAAGGCGGGGCAATAGCCAATCCCGACGAAAATCGAATGGTCGGGCACTATTGGCTGCGCACTCCCGAGCTCGCGCCAACTCCGGAAATAAAGGGCGAGATAAAGGAAACTGTTGCAAAAATAAAAGACTTTGCAAAAAAAGTGCACGACGGTCAATTAAAGGGCGCAGACGGAAAATTTGAATATGTCTTGTGCATAGGCATAGGCGGATCAGCCTTGGGGCCGCAGTTTGTCAGCGAAGCCCTGTCCGATCCGAAATCCGACAAGATGAAAGTGTTCTTCCTAGACAACACCGATCCGGACGGATTCGATTTGGTGTTCGACAAACTTGACGGCAAACTCGGAAAAACTCTCGCCGTGATTGCATCGAAATCCGGCGGAACTCCCGAACCACGCAACGCTATGATGGAATCCATTTCGCGTTGGCAGAAGGCCGGTTTGGATTTCTCGAAACATGCTGTCGTTACGACCGGCGTAGGCAGCAAACTCTACAACTTTGCAAAAGAAAAGGGATATTTAGAGTTCTTCCCGATGTGGGATTGGGTAGGCGGCAGAACTAGTGAATTTGCCGCTGTCGGCCTGTTGCCCGCGGCATTGCAGGGAATAGATATTGACGCTATGTCGGCGGGGGCTGCCGCTATGGACGCGGCGACCCGCAACCAGAATACAATGCGCAACCCTGCGGCTCTTCTGGCGCTGATGTGGTATAAATGCACCGGAGGCAAGGGGCTAAAAGATATGGTCATTTTGCCGTACAAAGACAGGCTTTTGCTGTTCTCGCGCTACTTGCAGCAGCTGATAATGGAATCGCTGGGTAAAGAGTTGGATCTCAACGGCAATAAAGTTGAGCAGGGAATTTCCGTTTACGGCAATAAAGGCTCCACAGACCAGCACGCGTACGTCCAGCAGCTGCGCGACGGAATAAATAATTATTTTATAACTTTTATAGAAGTGCTTTCCGACCGCAAGGGCGAGAGCCCGGAAGTTGAAGCGGGGCAGACTAGCGGAGATTATTTGCAGGCGTTTTTGCTCGGCACCCGCGAGGCTATTTCCGCAAAAAAACGCGACAATATAACAATTACGGTAAAAGACTGCTCGCCGTCTTCCATAGGGATGCTGATTGCCCTATATGACAGAACTGTAGGCTTTTACGCAAGTCTTGTTAACATAAACGCCTACCACCAGCCGGGCGTTGAAGCGGGCAAGAAAGCCGCAAGTTCCATACTCGCAACAAAGGCGAAAATAATAGCGGCGTTGGAGTCTTCAGGCAAAGAAATGACTGTCGATGAAATTGCAAGTGAAATAAAGCTTGAAAATGAGAAAGAAATAATATTTAAGCTATTAATACATCTTGCATCTAATCCACAAAGAGGAATCAAAGTTTCCTCCGGTAACGGCTTTGATAAAAAATTTATAATAGCAAAATAAATAAAAAATGAAAGCAGTATCCCTAACACTTAAAATAGTAGCCATTCTTGCTGCGGCGTTCTGCGTTTACGCTTGGATGGATACGAGAGGCAAAATCAGCTCCGCGGAAGGCCACCTAAAAGACATTGCTGGCGAATCCTTGGAAGCTCGTGCCGCAAAAGTACCCTCAATCCTTAAAGAAAAGGCTCAAATGGCCGAGAAAATCAAGGCGTTTGAAGGTCGCGTGAGCACTCTTGAACAGCGCAACAACAGCATGAATTCTGAATTGGAATCGGAGCGCGCAAAGAATGTGCAGGCAAACTCTGATTTAGTCAAGAAGAACGCTGAAATCCGCAATTTAAATTCGTCGTTGTCTACATCTAAGAAACAGATAGCAGAAAAAGATACTCTCATTGAGACTCTCAAGCGCGAAATTGTCGCTTCCAAGACTCTTGTTACACAAAACAACGAATCCGACGGTTTGAAAGAAAGAGTTTCAACTCTTGAATCCCAGCTAAAAGCCAAGGATAGCGAGCTTGCCGCCGCAAAAGAAAAACTTAAGATTTTGGATATGTCCGAGATTGTTGAAGTTATCGAAACTGACGACAACGGCAACAAAGTCAAGAGGACGATAGTGAAAACTCCATACATTCCCACAGGCGACATTGCCACCGTTCTTACGGTTGACCAGAAGAATGCGATGGTTTCTATAAATCGCGGCAAAAAGAACGGAGTAAAGCCGGACCAAAAAATAATATTGAAGCGCGAAGGCAAAGTTGTTTCTGAAATATTGATGATGGAGGTTGCCGACGAAGTTTCAGTAGGCCTTATCAATCGCAATATGGGCATACCGGAAACAATTGAAATTGGAGACCTTTTAGAAATGGCTTCGCCTATTTCAAATAAGGCGGCAGCTCCCGCGGCTCCCGCTTCGGCTCCGGCAGCTCCTGCGGAAAAGCCTGCGGCTGAAGCGTCGGAGGCTTAATAGGAGATTCTATGAGAGTTTTTTTTGCACTGTTCTTTGCGGTTTTGGCTCTTTGTTTAGCCGGATGCGAATCTTCTTCGTCGTCGCGGAAAACTTTGCCGTCGCGCGAAACCGACGGCGGAGATCTTCCTTGGGCGCGTCCTGCGTCCTGGGAGGGTGGTCTGCCGGGCATGGGCGGATTGAATACAAATCCGTCGAGCACGCGTTACTAAAAATTATAGAAAAAGCTTTTTGTTTGAAACAAGCCGCCTTTTTGAAAGAAAAGGCGGCTTGTTTTATATATGGGCATGGCTCAATGTATATTGGCGCAATGATGGCTTATTATGTGAATTTTCGCGTTTTGACTGTGTATTTTGTTTTGTGTGCCGTGTTTGTGTTTAGTGGTAACGGAGGTATGCGGCTACAGTACGAAAAAGAAAATTTTTTTGTGGCAAGGCGGGTTGGATTGTGAGATAAGATTTCTTATATGGAAAATCCGTTTGCAAGAATTCCGGATGTTGCTCCCGAGGCTGTCGAGAAATTGGAGGCGTATTCCGCGCTTTTGCGCGAAAAAAACGCAAAAGTAAACCTGCTTTCCCGAAAGGATATCGACGATGTCGAATATCGCCATGTGGCTTTTTGCGCGGCAATAAACGCATTCTTCAAACCTTCAAAGGGAGCGAGGATAGCTGACGTGGGCACGGGTGGCGGATTGCCTGGAATTGTTCTTGCCATACTTTATCCCCATGCGAAAATTGTTATGTTTGACGGAGTCGGCAAAAAAATCAGCATGATAAACGAGATGCTTGCGGAATTGTACCTTCCCAACGCAAGCGCGTTGCATGCGCGCGTGGAGGAGCAGAAAGGGATGTTTGACTATGCCGTCGGACGCTCTGTTTGCGCGCTGCCCATGTTTTTTGGATTTGTGCGGAAGCGCCTATTGCGCGGGCGGGCAGGAAACTTGGCAAACGGCGTCATATATTTTAAAGGCGGGGAAATAGAAGACGAGCTTGTAAAAAAGAAAATATTTCCCTCCGCCGAACTGGATTTACAGCGTTTTTTTGAGGATGACAGATTTGAGGGCAAGCGCATACTTCATTTTTCTACTGAAAGCGTTTTAAAGATTTAAGCGCGCTTGAATGTGCCGTTTGCCGAAAATTCGGCTATTTGTATTTAGGAAAAATATAGGGAGGTGTCTTTTAGATTAACTTTCCATAGCCGGAGAGCCTGCACCAAAACCGCCGTTGTTTTTTAGGGAAAGGGCGTTGTTTCAATGGGATTGCGCGGGTTTTATTGCAGTTAGGCTGGCTTGGCTCTCCTATGCCTAAAATTTTGCTGGCTAGAAAATTTTTAAGTTTTGCCGAAATAATCGGCGATGCTCCAGATATAAACAAGCACACTCTCCGAAAATATCCAGAGAGTGCGCGGAGATAAGGCTGCCTATTTTGCAGTATGTTTTTCTTGTTAAATATTTAATTGTGCGGGTGTTTTTAGAAATAAGACTGCCTGTTGCAGTATGTTTTTTTAGGGTTAATCCTGTCCAACATCCACATTTTGGGAATTGTAAACTTTTACTGCCGATTCCGGAGTTAAAAGTTTATCTGCGGAAGTTTTAAATATGTTGTTCTTTATTTCAGCGCCGCGAATCTTTGAGACGTATATCGCGGGCGGATGCGGGGAATCAGAATCTTTTATGAATGTGTTTTTTAGGATTTTTATATTGAAATCTACGTTGATGGGGGTATTCGCGGCAGTCGACGAATACACCGAAACCCCTGACGACCAAAGATTTTTAAACGTATTTTCCTTTATGGTTATGTTGCGCGGGAACGGCCCTTCGTAAAACCATCCGGTTTCATTGCCAAGGGAAACTCCGTTTGCGCTGCATTCTTCAACGGTATTTCCCTCAATTCTGCCGTTAAAGGCGCGGATTAACATCGCATTTCGGCGCTGCATTCCGAAAAAACAGTCCTTGATTTTAAAATCTTTGTTTACTCTTTTGAGATTGTAAACTTGAGTGGAGTCCTTGTCGGTATGAGGGCGCCTGAGACCGGTTTTTATATTGCTTACGGGGGTATCGAGCTTTACGGTATTGCCCTCCACGCCGACTATCTTTATTCCGTCAATCCACTTTGCTGTGTCGATATAAAGCAGGCCTATTTCGTCGCCGACGGAAAATCCACCGTTGGTGAGTTCCAAGGTTTTGTCATCGACGACTTTTTTTATCATTGTGGTATCTGTGCTGATATTAATGGAGTCGTCCAAAAGGCCTTCGCTGCGGCATTTTTCTATTGTGGGCCCAGTTTCGTTTGTTTTGCAGTGGTAGCCGTCGCGCCAAGATGCTATTATGTCTTCGGATTTTGGCAGCCACGTTATATTGTTGCCGCGCATAGTTACTTTCCCACGGTTGCCGCCTATCCAAAAACACATTGAATTGCGGTTGCGGTAGAGAGTTATGTTTTCAACCGTAATATTTGCAGAGCCGCCGACTGCGACATTTGGGGTGAAGTTGTTTTTGCGGTTGTCCTTAAAATAATATACAGGCATTGCAAAGCGGTCGCCGTTTGTAACTCCCTTTAATCTGTCGGCGTAGGATTTATCCAGAACAATCTTAAATTTGCCGGGCGTAGGTGTTTTTTCAACTTTGTCTATAAAATAGTGGTCGGATACTCCACGCTTGCGTTGGCGCAGTTTGGAATCCATTACGGACCCCCATTGCCAGCACTTTTCGCCGTAGTGTTCGCGCATCTTTGCGTCGTCGGGAAGAAGCGGATACCCTTTATCTATAGCCAGCGTAAAGGTTCCGTTCGCGGGGTTTACGTCAGATATCGTCCCTTGGGTAAACGGGCATGGGGAATATATGATGGTGAAATTTTTTACCGTTACATTCTCGCAGTTTTGAATCCGCAAAAACGAATTTGCGGGGTCGAGAACGACTGTTGCGCCGTTGCCGTCTATCTCCAAATTTTTGATTTTTTCGGCGTTTATAAACGGAAAATCCGTAGGACAGTGTTTGAGTTCATAGAGTTTTTTTTCAAAGACTATTTTTACTCCGCTGGATTTTTCGGTCAAGGCCTTGCCTAGCATGGATTTCATCGCGGCAAATTCGCCCTGGCCGCTTTCCGACAATTCTTTGTCGAAGCTGTAAACGGCTATGGCGTCTTTTGCGCTTGAGACTGCGCATATTGCAAAAGCCGCGGCAGCCGCAATAACGGTTTTAATTGGTTGGTATATTTTGAGTGTCATTTTTTAGGGATTTTTTTAACGTTGGCAGTATGCGCTGAAACATCAGGTAAAAACCCAGATCCGTCGGATGGCAACCGTCGACTGTGGGGTATTTTTTGTCGACGCTCCCGAAAAGCTCCGCGCCGTCTATAAATTGGACATTTTCATCTCCGCGCTCGATGGCGTTGAGATATGTCCGTTTTACGATGTCGCGGCGCTGGCCGGTCATATTTGAACAGCGCGAAAGAATTATAATAGGAAGGTCGGGGCGCTTTTTGCGTATTTCCAGAAAGAAAGGTTCGTGGGTTTTTTGCAAGTGGGCGGGCGTTGGGGCATTGTAGTCGTAGTCGTACACGAAGGCTGCCAAATCCAGAGAGGCTATGTCGCGCGCGATTTCAATTTCGCCTTTTGCGTTTCCAGAAAAGCCCAAATTTATCTGTTCTGCGTCAAGCTCGCGGCACAGCATCGTGGTGTATGCGTTGGCGGGTCTTGATGCACATCCGCCCTGCGTTATCGACGACCCGTAAAATAGAATCGGCTTTTTTATCTTGTGCGGCGCCGGAGGCAGGATTTTAGCGTCCTTTTCTATCCCGACCTCGAGCGATTCCACCCCGCCGTAAAGCGGCAGCCAAATTGTAATTTGGCGCATTTGGCCGTTCCCGAATTCCGCTATCTTTGCTTGCTCGACCGATAATTTTGATATGGCATCGCGGGTTGGAAGCACGGTCTTTATATAGGAATCGGGTTTCCCTTCGGGAGATATAAAAACGTCGAATCCGCACGCGCCCGCGCGCGTCATATGCGGCATATCGGTTGTGTTTCTTAATTTGTAGCGCAAAGCCAGGTGTTTGGAGTCAGTCTTAAATCTAACTGCGCCGCCTGCGGTTTGCTTGGAGAGTCCTGCGACAATCGAGAGTTTAGGATTGGAGGCCGTTTCTTTTGATATGCGGCTAAGCTGTTCTCCGGGCGCGCGCCACGCAAAGCCTTCCACGGAAAACGGCTTTTTAAGGGCGTTGTGATAGACTACGCTAAGACCATCGACGCTTTCGATTTTAAAATTTTTGTCTATTTTCGATATGTCGGACTGCGCGCAAAGCAGCGTTGCCGCCATGGCAGCCGCCGTTGTGAAAAAAAGCGTTTCGATAGTTTTCATATCAATGCGGTCTTTTGTCCGTTTTCAAGAATCGCTCATCTTCAAAACGGCGCGCCGTACACAAAATAAACGAATTAAACTTTATTTTCATCTTCATCCAAGTCAACAGATTTCATCGCGTTTCCGGCAAAAGAAAAATTTCTCCGCATATTGTAAGACGATAATTTGGGCGGGAAGTTCAGGAATATTTAAAAAAGGCTGAAATACTTTTAAACCGTTTGGCGCGGATGTGGGGAAAGGTCGGGGGCGGAAAAGGTGTTTAAAGCGTTTTGCGGATAAGTGTTTTAATTTATGCGGAGGCTTTATGCTTTTGGGCTTTTGCGTCGAAAAATGCTGCGCTGGGCGCAATCGCCTATATTGGCGGGGTGGTGGAGTAACGGTTTTTTTATTTATGCGGCGGCTTTATGCTTTTGGGCTTTTGCGTCGAAAAATGCTGTGTTGGGCGCAATCGCTTATATTGGCGGGGTGCGTGGAGTAACGTTTTTTTATTTATGCGGCGGCTTTATACTTTTGGGGTTTTGCGTCGAAATATGCTGCTGTTGGGCGCAATCGCCTATATTGGCGGGGTGGTGGAGTAACGGTTTTTTGGGGATTCTTTTAAGGGTAGGGCGCTTTTCCCGTAGAACGCGCGGATTGCGCGGCTTTGGAGTGGATTAGGGCGTTTTTTGCTGGCTCTTAAATAGCGAACGCCCGCTTGCCGGCGGGCGTTCATATGGGATGTGTAAGCCTGAATTAGCGCGCTTTTAAGGCGCGAATTCAAACTTGGCGCCGTTATTTTCCACGTCTTTTGCGCCGAGTTTCTTGCCGTTTACGGATACGTTGTCAAACTTGATAGAACGGATTTCATCGGATTTCCCGTGGTTGAACAGGCCTATTTTATCGGCTTTTGTATTCTTAAAGTCTATGTTGCGGAATGTTATATTTTCCACAACCGAATGCGGGCGGCTGTCGTAGCGCGGAGTATTCTTGCGCCAGCTGTCGCCGTGGGTGTTGTTTATGACAATGCAATGCTTGTACTTCGACGAAGAATTTTCCAATGTGATATTTTCAAACAGCATGTTCGACACTTTTCCGCCGCCTGCGGGGAATATCGCAATGTGCCCGCGCACAGGATATGGGCCCGCTATTGAAGTATGGTGGAGGACGGTTATGTTCCTGAATGTTACATTTTCAATGTTGTGTCCGATTTCATGCGTTACTCCCATGGCTATTGCAAGGTCGTTCCAAACTTGGCAGTTTTCGAAAACGACATTGCGTATATCGCCGAAATATTTTTCGTCGGCTTTGGGCTTATGTCCCCAGTACGAATCCATTGCCTTGATTTCATAGGCGTCGTCGGCGTTGTGGATGAAACAGTTTTTCACGAAAATATTTTCGCAGTTGCTTGTCGGGCATATGCCGTCGCTGTTGACGTAGTACGACAATATGCGCAGGCCGTCTATGAGAACGTCTTTTGCGCCGTAGAGAGATATGTTCCATTCGCTCGCCTCTATAATTGCAATGTCGCGCATGGTGAAGTTTTTGACGCCGCGTATTCTGAACGGCGTCATGCGCTCGCCCCGCTGAAGCGAGCCCGCGCACGATATTATTCCGCGCCCGCAGATTGTTACGTTTTCGGCGTCCCTCAGGGTTATGGGCTCTTTCATGTTGTTCAGCTCTATGCCGTTTACTTTGTATATTCCCTTGCGCGTCTTGGGCGAGCACAGCAAAACTGCGCCGCCCTCCAAATAAAGGGTCTTATTGGACTCTAGCTTCATGTCGTCGATTTTGTGCACGCCCGCGCCGAGATATATTACGTTTGGGTCGTTTTTGTCGGGACGGGATGTTTCCGGGGCGTTTGTGAAGATATGCAGCGCGCAAGTGCCGTCCCCGCGCGGGTCGAAAGTGTAGTTGTCGGGCTTGGGAAGCAGCAGCGAGACTTTGTCGAAGTCCGGGTTTGACGGGTCCACTGCGGGCTTTATTCCGAGCGCGAGCGGCCTTACGACGGCGTCGGACGGATTTTTTATTATTCCCTTTGGCAATTTAAGCTCCACTTTTGCGTTTTTCTCAAAATCGAATATGCAGAATGCAAGAGGAGACACTCTAGAATTTGCGATTTTATCTTCAGAGTTCCTGTCCATGCGGTACGTTGCGTATGCGAACACATTTTGACCGTCGGCGGTGATGCCGTAGTGCTCGGATTTTGCTACGCCTTCCGGCGCGGGAAACACGATTGCTTTCTTGCCGCATCCGCATAGGGACAAGGCTAGAATTGCCGCGGCGGCGATTGTTGTAAATATGCTTTTTGAATTTTTCATATCGGCTTTGTCGGTATTTTATATTGTGGGAGGAGAACGTTAAAAAAACGGATTCCCAAGCCTAATTTAGGCGGTTTTATTGCAGCTTGCCGGAATCCGAATTGCATAGGGGATATCCAGGCAACGCGAAAATGTCTTTGAAAAAAGCGCGCTTAGGGTTTTAGTCGCGCGTGAAAAACTCGATTTCCCCCCGCGCTTTTTGCATTTCTTGCGCTCCTTCGCAAATGCGTATTGCGCCTGAATTTCCTCTGAAGATATATTTTTGCGAAAATTGCGGGCTGGGGCAATAAAAAAACCGCGCCTGAAAGATTTTTTTATCCAGAGCGCGGTTTTTCGCTAAAGTACCGCAGTTTTTATTATTTGATTGTATTGTTTTTTAAGATAGGATTCTGCGTTTGTTTTATGGAGATAGGATCTTCTCCGCAACCAGAGAATGTGCAATTCTCTATTGTTGTGGTAAGATTTACGGCTCCCTGGTTGGGCATTCCCTTGGTGAAAGCCGCGGCGTCCAAAACGGCTATTCCCTCTCTGCCGCCGGCACCCCAGAAATTGCAGTCTTTAAATGTGCAATTCTTTATGTTGACGTTTTCGGTGCGGCAGCCCTCGTACCAGTAGTTGGCGTCGTTTTCCATTAGAATCGCGGGCAGTGTCGTGCGCTCAAAAGAGCAGTTCTCTACGTTTGCTTCGGCGACTTTTATCAGGAAACCGCGCGCGCGGTTGCCCCTTACCTTGCAGTTCTTTATGTTGAGAACGGGATTTGACGAATAGTTGCCCATCGGCATTCCCTTTACAACAAAGTCCGGCAGGGGGGTCTCGAGCGATATTACGGCAAATTTATCCTTTGCGTTTACGTCGACTTTTGAAACTTTGGCGAAGGTCTCCATGCGCAGCCAGTTGTCTTTTGTGCCGAAAGATATAGTGTCGCCGACCTTGGGCAGATGTTCTGCAGGGAATCCGCCTTGCCGTTCTTTGCCCCATTTTACCTTGATTGACTGCGGATTCAGCTTTTCGTCAAGCATCCAGTACATTTGGTGCACATTTGTGGCGTCGTCGCCCATCTTTTCAAAAGTCGAATTCAAAATGTCTATGTGCCCGCGGCAATAGTTGAAGTGTGTGGCGTCGGCGGTGGCGGACATAAACAAATCCTTAGTCTTGGATTGTACTTTCAGATTGTCTATGAGAATATTTTCCGTGTCGGAACCGTGGATTCCCATTCCGGGATGGGAGTTTATAGTTACGTTGTACACGCGCAAATTCTTTGCCCCGTGCGAGTTTATAACGCCGGGGCCGTAGACTTCGTAGCGCACAAGCACGACATCGCCGACTTTCGGCATCCGGGCGTATTTCTCGAGCGGCACGCGCATTGTGTCTTCGGTGAGCTTTTTTATCTTGAGTTTGGTGGCGAGCTGGTAGTTGTCTATCCTATATTTGCTGTCGCCGCCCATAGCGTCGTTTTTCTGGTCGAACGATATCACTCCCTTGGGATGGGCGCCGTCTTTTACTTTGTGCGGAGGAATCACCTTGCAATCGAAGTATCCGTCTCCGGTCGCGGTTACGACAGCTCCGGCGAATGGAACTTCATTGGCGTCGAAAGTTATATTTGCTACGGTGATGTCGCTGCTGTCGCTAACCTGAAAGTTTGTGTACATCTTGTGGTGTACGAGTGTGGCTCCATTGCCGTCGAACATTACGGCGTTTGCGCCTATCACAGGTATTGCAGCGCCTTTATCAAATGTCATCAAGTCGTAATTGCCTTTTTCAAGGGCAATGCGTACGCCGCCGCCTTTTTTCTTTGCGGCTTCAAGGGCGTCGCGCAAGGCTTTGGCGTCGTCTTTGCCGTCGTTGGGAATGGCTCCAAAGTCGCGCGCGTTGATTGTTGTGGGATAAAGTTTTTTTGCCTGGTCGAGAGTTAGCACGGCGTATCCGTCGGCGTTTGCGGCGGCGTCCGGGCCGTCTTGTTTCGCGCAGCCGGCGGCAAGCGCAAAAGCGCATAGCAGTAGCGGTAGTGAATTTTTCATTTATTTCCTCCTGTTTTTTTTGTGTTTTAAATTATTGCGGGCTTATATGTGGTGGATATTAAAAATTTGCGCAAGTTCAATATTGTTAAAAGGGCGTCGCGCGAGTTTGGTGTTATTGGAAGGCTTGCGGATTGGCAACCTCCTTTTCGACGGGAGTATTTGTTCCGTCTTTATTCTTTTCCCAAGTCCGAACTGTAGTTTCGGCGCCCGTTCCCGGAGTAATGGCTTCGCCCACGCCGCGCGGATTAAATCCCGCGCATTCGCAACCGCATAGCAGCGCGGTCAGAGCTAGCAGGGCGAGTGCGGAAATTGTCTTGAACAGGTTTTTCATAATCGGCTTTTGCTTTTTTTGGGAAAATTAAAGCTTTTTTTTGCGCGCGTGCAAGCGTATTTATGGCAAATCGGCGCGGCGGAGAAATTTTATGGTTTATAAATCTTGACATTGATTTGGAAAATTTGGATACTAAAGTCTAATCAAACGTTTGAGGTGCATTTAAAGAAGTGCGTCCGTGTAAAATAATTTGCGAAAGGGATAGGATGGAAAAACTAAATAGGCGCGATTTTATAAGATTGGGGGCGATGGGTTCGTTGGCTTTTGCCGTTCCTGGGTTGTCTTTTGCAGAGGCAAAATCCGGGGTAAGGCAATTTAAAATGAAATTTGCCCCGGGGCGCGGCAGCGAAGTTTTTAGAACAATAGCCGGCAAGGATCCGCTGAAGCGGCTTCAGTTCTTTAAGGACCAGGGGTTTATTGCTGTCGAGGGAATAGTATGGATATCGCACAAGCCTTTAAGCGATAAAGAAAAACAAATGCAGCAGGATTTGGGAGACTTGGCAAAGAAGCTTGGTTTGGAAGTCGGCTGCATGAGCTCAATGAACGAGAAGGATTTTCCGACGATGTCCGCTAACCAGGTTCCTTCCAAGGAGAAAGTCGTGCGCGACAAATCCGCCATACGCGATTTTCTCGTGTGGCAGATGGACAACACTTTCGACATACTCAAGCGCGTCGGCTCTAAGACTTTTATAATCGGGCCCGGAACTGTCGACAAGGAGCTTTCTTGGAACAAACAGTACGACAATGTGGTCGAAAACATGGCGTTCTGCGCGGATTACTGCAAGAAGAACGGCTTTGTTATGGAGATAGAGCCGCTCAATACCACAAGCCATCCGAACATGTTCTGCGACAGGGCCGAGTTGGGCGCGAGAATTTGCGAGGACGTAAAGAGCCCCAACTGCAGAATTCTCTACGATCTTTTCCACGAGCAAATGCAAGTTGGCAATTTGGACTCCCTAGACAATCCCGTCGTATGGAAACATATAGAGTCTTTCCATATAGCCGACGCTCCCGGGCGCAATGAACCCGGCAGCGGCAATATGGACTTTATGAAGACTTTCAAAAAGATTTGGGACAAGGGTTTCCGGGGTATTTTGGGCTTGGAGCACGGCCAATCCGTCCAGTCGGCGGAAGTTGACGAGAAGATTTTGGCGACATACCGCGCCTTTGACGCGCAAGTTTAGAGGCAATATGTCAATTTATACACTATAAACATTAAAATACACACACGCAATGGACAGAAGAAATGCAATTAAGACAATGGCGCTGGCTGGTGCCGCCGCCACGCTTCCTCGCTTTTCGGGGGCTGTCGGTCAAAACAGTAAAACGAGGGTAGGTCTCATAGGTTGTAGCGGAAGAGGACTTGCGGCGGTGGGCGATATGCTTGCGGCAGCCAAAGGTTCGGTTCAAATTGTTGCAATCGCCGACCTTTTCCCGGACAGGTTGGATGTGGCAATGAAGGCTTTTGAAAAGCACGCGAAAAATTATGGCAAGGAATGTTTCGACGTTCCCGCGTCGCGCCGCTTTTCAGGGTGGGATGCCTACAAACAGTTGTTGGCGGAAAATGTGGACATAGTAATACATGCGACTCCGCCGGTATTCCGTCCGCTCCATTTGCGCGCGATAGTAGAGGCGGGCAAGCACATGTTTGTTGAAAAGCCCGCGTGCGTAGATCCCGTTCAGGCTCGCGAACTGATGGAAATCGCCGACATGGCAGACAAAAAGGGGCTCAGCATAATTCCGGGCGTCCAGCGCCGTTTCCATCCCGGATACCAGGAGATAATAAAGCGCGTGCAAGACGGCCAGATAGGCGAGATTGTCAGCGCCCAGGCATATTGGCTCAATTCCCGCTTCTGGATTCAGAACGGCGGAAACCTCTACCTGCAAAATAAGGATCCGATGTCGATGGAATACCAGATTCGCAACTGGTTTATATTCAGGTGGGCTTCCGGAGACTGCTATGTGGAACAGCACGTGCACAACTTGGACGTCATAAGCTGGGTATTGGGCAAGGAGCCCAAGGAAGTCAACGGCGTCGGCGGAAGGCGTTTCGATTTGCAATATCCGGATTTGGGCGACCGCTTTAGCCACTTTGCAGTTGATTTCGATTTCGGCGACGGCCTGCATTGCGCAAGTTATAGCCGCCGCGAACCGAAGTCCAAGGATTACGTCTTGGAGCGCGTCGTGGGCACAAAGGGCATAATGGAGACGCACTTAGACGGCGGTATACAGCGTATCATAGGCGAAAAGCCCGTCGAGATAGACCAGAAGAAAATGCCGCAGGCTTTGGTCGAAGAACACCGCGTGTTGTTGGATTCCGTGCAGAACAATAAGCCGCTAAATATGCTTCGCGAGATGGTAAATTCCACATTGATGGCGATAGCCGGACGCGAAAGCTGCTATTCGGGGCTCAACTTTAAATACGACTGGATAAAAGTGCGTTCCAAGCAGTCGTTTGCCCCGAAGGAATGGAAACTCGGCCAGCACGAGCTTGAAGGCGTTCCGCTTCCGGGCGTTTACAAGTTGTCGTAGTCGCCTGCTCGGGCAAGGCGCCCAACATTGCAGAAACGCTAGCAACTTTCAAAACCCGCCGCAAACCGCGCGCGGGTTTTTTGTTTATGCGGTTAATCGCGCATAACGCTTTTTTGCAAAGTTTTTAAACATGGGCGGCAAAGGCAATGCACAAGTGAATGCTGCGCTTTCATCTTCATTTGAGGGGGGTAAAGTTTCCCTTTTCTTTAGTGCTCGGTAGGCTTTTAACCCGGCGCGCGGCGTAAAAGGCGGGTTTTGCCCGATGCGGGGAATTGCATGGTTTGAAAAACTTTGTGCGGCTTTGTCGATTGAATGAAAGCTGCGCGTTTGCCTCGCGGAGGCGGTTTTGGGGGAATCCGAAGATAGGCGGTTTTTTCGGTCTGCGCAGCGGGGGCTCTTGGTGCGCGCCGCCCGGCATGAGGCGTCTATTGTGTGGATAAAATTGTGCCGAACGGGGCGGGGGCTATTATTTTCCGCTTTGAGCCCGCATTTTTTATACAGACCGGCTTTTGTGCCGCGGCGTTCCTCCGGCGCTAGGAATTGCGGAAAAGATAGAATGCAAAAGAACTGTGTGCATGGCGGCGAATAAATAAAAATTTCTTTTTTTGAGCGTTATAAAAAACTTGCAAGCCGGCATGCAATTTGGGATTCTAACGCAGGATTTCGCGGAGTCTATTTATGAGGATAAAGACAAAAATCGCCCTGTTCATAATTGCGCCAATTTTTGTTACGGACTTGGCGGTTTCGCTCGTTAACGGCATAGGCAACTACAATGCGCTCAAGGCGCTTGCCGAAGAAAAATTTCTGTCGCATACCGAAAACATAGCCTTAAAAATAGCGCGCGAAAACGAGAACGGCGTATCAGTTTCGCGCACCGCCGCGACAGCGGCCAACGTGTGGTTTGCGGACCGTTCCAATAGCACAACCTACATAAGGGAACTTTTGCAGATTTTTCCTGCCTTTATCGGAGCAAGCATCGGTTATGAGGTAAACGCCGACCTCAACGACTTCCGTTCGGAGCGCGGAATAAGAAATCTTCGCGACGGCAGGGAGGCGACTTTTGACGACGCCGTGGATTCGTACAATTTCAGGTCAAACCCCACATCAGTAAGCTACGACGAATGGCTCGCAAAATCCGAAGGCGGAAGGTTTGCCGCCTATTGGAACAGGGCGAAGGGAGATTTGGAACTTGAGCCTCTTGTCGACATGGGTTCGTCGATGTATTCGGCAGGACTAAAGAAGAAACTCGATTCAGGAAGTTCTGAGCACTTCATAGTTACCGAACCTTATTTGTACAACAACAAGGTTCTTATGGTGGAATATTCCGCTCCGATTTTGCAGGACGGCAGATTTATGGGGCAGGTCGCGTTTGACAGAGACCTTACGAATTTTTCCAATTTCGTGGCAAATTTGAAAACCAGCGCACAATCTGAGATATTTCTTTTGAGCTCACAGGCCAGAATAATTGCCTGCACAAAAAATCAGAATCTGCGCACGCTTTCGATATACGACTTGTACACCGACGATGCGGGAGCTTTTGTGATGTCGTTTTTGCGAGACGAAAACGGAAGGCTTGTGCGGGACGACAGCGCGGGAACGGATGTGGCTAAGCTAGGAACGTCTTATAGGGATATTTTGAGCTCCGCCTTCGACAAGGCAAAAAATGCCGGCCTGCTTTCCGAAGGCGAGCGGGCTGTGTCGTATTTTAAGGATTCCAAGACTAAACGCTCGTATTGCGTATCGCAAGCTTTGATACGCCCCGGAAATTGGGTTGTGGTGCAAATTATGCCGCAATCCGAGGTCCTTGCGCCGGTGTATGCGTACATCAGGGCTGAACTTATTGAGATGGGAGTTTTTGCGCTGATATTCATTGCCTCCATACTGTTTGCAAACGCGATTCTCAGGCGCGTAACGCGCGCTACCGCCGTCGCTGACGAAATTGCGGCAGGCAACTTTGACGTCGAAATAACCGTGTCGAAGTCTAACGACGAAACATCCCAGCTGCTTTTGTCGATGTCCAACATGGCGCGCAAGCTTAGGACGTCGGCGCGCCAAATAGAGGATTCTCAGACTCAATTGGAATCTGCGTCCGCTTCTATAGAACGGGTTTCCGCCAATTGCGAAAGCGCCATAGCCGATTTTGGAAAATCTGCGTCTTCTGTGTCGCACGCCGTGCGCAGCATAGGCGACAACGCAGCGGAACTTTCCAAAAATGCGGAGTCCGTATGCGCGGCCGCCAACGACGCCTCCGAAATGGCCGAGAACGGCCGCAGAAACGTATCGCTGTTGAACGACATAGTTTCCGGCCTCTCCGCAAATACGTCCGCCATTGCGCGCAGATTTTCGATAATAAGCGAGCGCGCCAATAGCGTCAACAGCGTTGTTACTGCCGTGTCGAAGGTTGCCGACGAAACCAATCTGCTTTCATTGAACGCTTCGATAGAGGCGGAAAAGGCTGGCTCCTACGGAGTGGGATTCGCCGTGGTTGCGCGCGAAATAGGGAGGCTTGCGGAACAGACGGCGGTTGCCACGTCGGACATAGACGCTATAATGAAGGAGATGAAGTCGGCGGTGGATGCGGGAGCCGCGGAGGTTAAGAATTTTGCGGCCGAAGTCGAGGGGGCCGCCGGGCAGATGGCGTCGGTTGTGGCGGCAATGGACTCGGCAATTACGAAAATTCAGTCGGTTGCCCCGCAGGTGGAGTCGCTTTCTGGCGGAATAGGCTGGCAGCGCGAATCCGTATCCGACATAAACGCCAATCTTGCAAACCTTGACGCCGGAATGGAGCACACGTCCGAACTTATTCGTTTGGCGGTCGAAAGCAGGGAACGCTTGAGAGCTGCGGTAGTCAGAATGCGCGAAGATATAAAAGACATAAAACCAGACTCGTCCAATAACGGTTGATGGATTTTGAAAAGAAGATAGCCGCCCGCTGCTGGGCGACGGATGGAATTTGGGGCGACGCCGTTTGTCCCGAACTCGCGCGCGTTGGGCATTGCCATAATTGCGCGGTGTACATGCGGGCGGGGGCGGATTTCATAGAGCGCGTTCGCCGCGGCAGAAAGGACGGCGAGGCGTCTGCGCCAGCGGGCGGTTCGGAGCCTTCCGAGCCTATCCCTGCGGGCGACAGAACGGGCAAGGAGCGTTCGTATCTGCTTTTTAAGTGCGCGGATTTTAATTTTGCGCTGCCTATGGAGGTTGTGAGGGAAATAGCCAATTCGCGCCCGACGCACCGCATACCGCACCGCAAAGACAAAGTGTTGTCCGGGCTTTCAAACATAAACGGAGAGCTTGTGATAACGGTTGACATCCTCAGACTGATGGATTTGGGCCAATCCAAATGCGACGCCGGAAAAATGGTGGTGTGCGCCGCCGGAGATGATAAATTCGCTTTTAACGCGGATTTCGTATGGGGGGTCGCGCGCGCCGGGGAGCGGGAACTTTTGCCGTTTGAAGACGACAAGCCCTACGCCGCATTCATTTACGGGTTCTTTCTCCATAACGGGCAGAAATTTCTATTGATAGATTGCGAACTGTTTTTTCACGCACTTACAAGGAAATATTTATGAGCGCGGATATGTTTATGTTGGAGCTTTTTTCAAAAGACGCGCGCGCGCATTGCGCGACGATGTCATCCAACATATTCTCCGGCGGGGAGTTTTCTCCCGAAGAATGCAGGGCTGCCGCGGCGTCGTTAAAGGCGGATGCCAAAATGTTGGGGTTTGAAGTGTTTGCCGGCGCATGCCAGGCGTTGGAAAATGCCTTCGCAACGGGAGGGGGGAGACCCTCAGAAGATTCTGCCGCCGCGCGGGTCGTTAAAATTCTTTCGGATTGCGCGGATGCGCCGCTGCTTGAATTGGAGCAAAAGATAGAGTCGTCGTCGTCGGCTTTGTCGTCGGTTTTGGAGGAGGGCGTATCTCTACCTCCCCAGGAACATTCAGCTGCGCCGCAAAATTTGCGGGAACAGGATTCTGCGCCGGATTCGGAAGGCAAGTCCGCGTTGGATGCAGACGATTCCATGGCGGCGATGTTTTTAGACGAAACTCGCGCGCAGCTTGCCAATATGGGCCAGCTTTTGATCGACATTGAGGACGATTTTAAAAATCCCCAGAAACTGGAGCGCCTGATGCGCGCCTGCCACAGCATGAAGGGCGCTGCGCGCGTAGTGGGGCTTTCGGATATAGTGGATTTGACCCATAAAATGGAGGATTGCTTTGTTGCCGCGCAGAATTCCGAGATGGAGTTGGACAGCGATTCTTTAGACGTGATATTGGATTGCGTGGATTTTATTTATTCTCTTTGTGAGATAAAATTTTCAAAGATAGACAAGGCGAAGCTCAAAGAGTGCATGGACGCCCTTGGTGCGCTAGCGTCGGGCGCCGGTCCGGCTTCTACGGTAGGACCGGAAGAGTCCGCGTCCGGCGGAGCGGTTTTGGATGCTCGCTCTCCTGTTTCCGATTCAAATTCGCATGAAGATTCCATTCAGTTTCCGCAGCTGTCGGTGTCGCAACTTTCGGGGGCGGGGCGCAGGAATGGAGCCGCGCGCGATTCTGCCGTAAAAGTGTCGGCAAAAAATTTGCGCGCTTTGATGGAGCTTGCGGCGGAGTCTCTGGTTGAAAACGCAAAAATAGAAATTTTCCGCGAGAATTTGTCGGAGCTGAAAACATCCCAGCAAAGGCTGGCTGGAGTTTTGGAGCAGGCGCTTTGTTTGCTCGAGGGCGTGCGCGGAGCGGAATCGTCGATGGAACGCATAGAATCCGTGCGCAGGGGTATGGAGTCCACGCTTGCCGATTTGCGCGCGCAAATCGGGGAAATAGGCGAATACTCGCGCAGAAGCGCGCAGCTTTCATCGCGCCTTTACTCCGAAGTGTTGGCGAGCAAGATGCGTCCGCTGGCCGAGGGTGTGCAGATGTTTCCCAGAATGGTCCGCGATTTGGCTAAGTCGGCGGGCAAAAAAATAATATTGGAAATAGACGGGCGCGACGTTCCCGTCGACAGGGACGTGCTAGACAAATTGGAGTCTCCGCTTACCCAAATATTGCGCAACGCCTGCGACCACGGCATAGAGTCTCCGGATGAGCGCGCGGCTCTGGGCAAACCCGCCAAAGGAAGGATATCAATAAAGGCATGGCATGCGGCGGGATTTCTGATGCTGAAGGTTTCGGACGACGGTGTTGGAATGGATATCGGCAAAATCCGTGAAAAGATACTGCAAAAAAAATTGGCAACTCCAGAGATGCTTGAAAATATGAGCGGACAGGAAATTATGGCGTTCCTGTTTTTGCCTGGATTTACCACAAAGGAGAATGTGAGCAAGCTGAGCGGCAGGGGCGTAGGGTTGGATATAGTCCATACGATGCTTCAAGAGGTTGGCGGCACAATAGAGGTGGAGTCGGAGGTCGGAGTTGGAACTTCTTTTACTATGCGTCTTCCGATTACAAGGTCAGTGATGAAATCTTTGGGCGCGTCCATAGACGGACAGTTGTATGCATTTCCATTGAGCAAAGTTTCGGCGACTGCCATTGTTAGGAGGGATGAAATTTCTTTTGAGGGCGGGCGCAGGTATTTCTTGCATTCAAATCGGAAGGTTGCTCTTGTGGATGCCGCGCGCGCGCTGGGTTTTGAAAAGTTGAGAACAGATTCGGATTTTTCATATGTAGTTGTGGTTGCAGGCGCGCACGAGTCTTTCGGTTTCGAGGTCGACGATATGCCTTTTGAGGTCGATTTGGTTGTGCGCCCGCTTCATCCGCTATTGGGCAAGGTACAGTGCGTGTCGGCGACTTCCATTGCGGAGGACGGCGCCCCGGTGTTAATTCTAGATATAGACGACATCATATTGTCCGCAAAAAAGGTATTGGAAAGCTCCGAATCGGTCGACAATGCAACTGGAGTTTCGGAGAAATCCGCCGCAAAAAAAATTTTGGTTGTGGACGATTCGGCGACGGTCCGCGAGACCCAGCGCAAGATACTGCAGCAGGCGGGATTTGCGGTTGAACTTGCATCCGACGGCGTCGACGGCTGGAATTGCGTGCGCCTGAACCACTACGACCTGATTGTCAGCGACATCGATATGCCCCGCATGAACGGTTTCGAGCTTGTAAAGAAAATCCGCGCGCGCGACAAGCTTGTGCCCATCATAATGGTTTCGTATAAAGACAGGCGAGAGGACGGCGAGCGCAGCTTGGAAGTAGGCGCAAATATGCATCTTACTAAAAGCAGTTTTAGCGACGACACTTTTATTGATTGCGTGAAAAAATTTTTGAATCCATCCTAAAGGCATAATTTGCGTAAAAAAATTATTTGCGTAAAAAAAAGCTTGCGCAAGCCGCGCAAATCGGCACCCTGTCTCAAATATTGCGTTAGAAACGCGCGCGTTGTACTGGTTGCCGCACTATTTTTATAGATTGCGCCGCTGCTGGGGCTTCTGCGGGCGGTTCCGCGAAACTTCGCCGCGCGCTTGAATTTTGCGCGGCAAGTTAAGACGGCGAATCCGGCGACGGGCTGGGCTCGCGGGCTTTACGGTAAAAGCCCCAAAATTCGCGAATAAAGAAAGAAATAAAATGTCGGAACATAAATCAATAGACAAACAGGCAATTATAAACGAATACCGTTTAGACGACAAGGATACGGGCTCTTGCGAAGTTCAGATCGCCATATTGAGCGCGCGCATCGCGCACTTGACTGCGCACTTGGCGTCCAATAAGAAGGACTTCCATTCTCGCCGCGGGCTAATCGCCATGACCAGCCGCCGCAGAAAGTTGCTTGACTACCTTAAGAAAAATTCTCTGGACAGGTACAATTCGATTATTTCCCGCCTCAAGCTTCGCAAATAAGCGCAACGAGAAATTTTTTCGGAAATTTTTAACCATAGGGACAATAAGATGCTCGACATCTATTGTCTCTTTTGTTTTTATCAAAGAGTTATAGATAAAAATTTTCGGGATTCACACATCCCGATTCGGAATAAACCGCATAGAACGTCCGATCCGTTCGGCGGAAAGACAAGGAAAGATAGAAAATGGATCAAAAATATATGGTAGAGGTCGAAGACCTCGGTATAAAGTTTTCGACAGGCACGATAGCCAAACAGGCTAACGGATCGGTCGTTATAAGTTTGGGCGAGACCAATTTGTTGGTCAATGCCACTGCTGCGGGAGCGTTGCGCGACGGCCAGGATTTCTTCCCGCTTACAGTAGACTACCGCGAAACATTCTCCGCTGCTGGGCGTTTCCCCGGCGGATATTTTAAGCGCGAAGGCCGCCCGAGCGAAAAGGAAATTTTAACATCCCGCCTATGCGATAGGCCTCTGCGCCCGCTTTTCCCAAAGGGCTTCATGAACGAGGTTCAGGTTATTGGGCTCTTGTTGTCCGCGGATATGGTGAACGATCCCGACATCCTGATGGTAAACGGCGCAAGCGCTGCTATGTTGATATCGGATATACCGTGGAACGGCCCCGTTGGATGCGTGCGCTTGGGCGAGATAGACGGAGAGTTTGTCGTAAATCCAACGCACGACCAGATGCTGGATTCCACGCTCGACTTGATATACGTTGGCAATGAGCGCGAAATGATGATGATTGAGGGTTCCGCGGAACAATGCCCCGAAGACAGGTTCTTTGAAGCTTTGCAGTACGCGCACGGCCAAGTGCAAAAGATAATCGCCGCGCAAAAGGAGCTTGCAAAAATTTGCGGCAAGCCAAAGCGCGAATTCCCATTAATCGTCTGCAAGCCAGAAATTCTTGAAATGTGCAAGGAGTATGTCGGCGGCAGGCTCTTGGAGGCTGTATTCCAGGACAACAAACTGAAACGCCAGGCGGATGTCGACGCCCTCATGAACGAAACCGCCGAGGCTGTAAAGGCAAAGGTTGGCGATGAAAACTTTGAATTGGCGCAAATAAAGATGGCGTTTGAAGTCCTGCAGGAGGAAGTTTACCGCAACAATATTCTAGATGCGGGCAAGCGCTGCGACGGCAGGGCGTACGACGAACTTCGCCCAATATCCTGCTCTACAAATCTGCTCCCGCGCGTGCACGGCACGGCTCTATTTACGCGCGGAGAAACGCAGGCGTTTGTTATGACGACTCTCGGCACCAGCCGCGATTTTCAGGATTTGGACGGTTTGACCGGCGGCACTAAACAGAAGTCGTTTATATTGCACTATAATTTCCCTCCGTATTCCGTTGGTGAAACCGGCAGGTTCGGAACGCCCGGCCGCCGCGAGATAGGCCATGGCGCGCTCGCCGAACGCTCGCTTTTGCCCGTATTGCCGTCGGAAGACGAGTTCCCGTACGCAATCCGCTTGGTGTCCGAAATTATGGAATCCAATGGTTCCACTTCTATGGCGTCGGTTTGCGGAGGATGCTTGAGCCTTATGGATGCAGGCGTTCCGATTCAAACACCCGTAGCGGGAATCAGCTGCGGCTTGGTTACGCGTTTCGACGAAAACGGAAAGCTTTTAAAGCACGTTGTGTTGACCGACATTATCGGGGCCGAAGACCACTTTGGCGATATGGACTTCAAAATTTGCGGAACTAAAAACGGCATAACTGGCTTCCAGCTCGACTTGAAAATTCAAGGATTGCCGTTTGACATTGTAAAGGAGGCAATAGAGCGCAACCGCCAGACCCGCATGAAGATTCTCGACATTATGCACAACGCCATAGCCGAGCCCAACAAGGATTTGAAGCCGTGCGCGCCGCGCATAAAAGTAATGCAGATAGACCCCGAAAAGATAGGCATGCTCATAGGCCCCGGCGGTAAAAATATCCGCCGCATAGTTGAGGTTTCGGGCGCCCAGGTTGACGTCGACGACGACAACCCCGGCAGAGTCCTCATATACGCAACAAGCGCCGACAGCATGAACCGCGCCGTTTCGGAAGTTGAAATGGTTACGGGCGAAATTGAAGTAGGAAAGACATACCGCGGCATAGTTCGCTCAATAAAAGAGTTCGGAGCGTTCGTTGAATGCTTGCCCGGCAAAGAGGGATTGGTCCACATCTCCGAGCTCGCTGATTTCCGCGTCAACAAGACTGAAGATGTCTGCAAGCTTGGCGACGAAATTATCGTAAAGTGCATAGGCATAGACGACAAGGGTCGCGTAAAGCTTTCGCGTCGCGCGGCTCTCTGCGAACAGCAGGGGATTCCCTACGAGCCTAAGGGAAAATAAAGTTTTATAGGCTTTAGAAAAGCAAGGTTGAAAGCCCTCCGTTGGGAGGGCTTTTTTTATTGTCCATTGTGCAAGTCAAATTTTTTTGAAGCGAAGGTTCTCGCATTTTTTTTGCAAGCATTATAGTATATTCAAAATGAAAAATAGCACGGATGATGCGCAAAGCGCCGTCCGTAAAAAGTTTTGGTTCTAGGTAGAAATATATGCGGACTGCGCCGTAGGCAAAGAGCTTTCGTCCTCTGGGCGGAATGTGCGCGCAAAGCGCCGCTAGCAAAAGCGTTTATAAATGTTGCGCTTTATATTAAAAGCCGAGTAGAAGCAGCAGCGCCAATTTTCGCGCCGACAAATTAAAAAAAAACGGCTTTATTTTGCGTTGCTTGGCAAAAACTTGAAGAATTTTATTGAGAGAAGCAAAGCGTTTTAATAATTTTACTTTATGAGCAACACAAGTATAAGCCGCAGAAATTTTCTAAGCAAGAGCGCTATGTCGCTATTTGGATACTCTCTAATGGTAAACGTGCCGTCTAAGGCTTCAGAGGTTCCGGGATCTGCGGCGATAAGCTCGATTGGGCGCAAGATTGACGGCGCGCTGAGCGGCGCTAAATATTCCGCTGGGACAGAAATTCACATGCAGGGAGTGCGCCTAAATTGCGATGTTCTAGTTGCCGGCGGAGGAATGGCTGGGATATGCGCGGCAATAGCCGCTGCCAGAAACGGTGCAAAAGTGGTCTTGGTTCAAGACCGCTCAAGATTGGGCGGCAACGCGAGCAGCGAGATAAAAATGCATCCTTTGGGCGTCGATTCTGTAAGATACGGGTTCAGGGAAGGCGGGATTCTGGAGGAGCTCCTTTTGGAAAACGCTGTTTGCAATCCGCAAAACTCTTGGGAGGTTTGGGATTTGATGCTCTACGACAAATGCGTTTCTGAGCAAAACATCACTTTGATTTTAGATGCGTTCGTATATCGCGCGGAAACGGACGGCGGCATGGTGAAGCGCGTTTACGCGCGCTCCGACAAGACGCTGAAAATATACGAGATAACCGCGAAGACCTACATAGACTGCACCGGAGACAGCCGCCTTGCAATGGAGGCTGGCGCCGAGCTTATGAGCGGGCGGGAAGGATCGGGCAAATACGGCGAGGATGAAGTTGTGCCAAGCTATCCTCTTGGCGGGCATTTATGTTCGTCGATAATGTTCACCACCCGCGTATTCGACCGCCCGATGCCGTTTAAGGCTCCGGCTTGGGCGAAAAAAATAACCGCCGAAAACTTAAAATTCCGCGATCCGCGCAGCTGCGGTTTCGATTATGGATATTGGTTCATATCCCACGGAGGGCTTTCGGACACGGTTAGAGACAATGAGGTAATCCGTTTCGAACTTCTTTCGACGGTATTGGGCGTATGGGATTATATAAAGAATAGCGGCAAATATCCCGAAGCCGACAACAGGGCAATAGACACAATTGGAATGATTCCCGGCAAGCGCGACAGCTATAGAATAAAAGGCGTAAAAATCTTCAAGCAATTCGACATTCGCGGAGGATGGCAAAACCAGCCGGATTCCGTCGGCGCTGTGGGCTGGAAATTGGAAGACCAGCCGTCGGGGGGATTTTATGACACGAAAACTCCTCCGGCAATGCCGCATAGAGAGACGCAGCCGTTCAATATTCCACTCTCGATTTTAATATCAAAAGACTTCTCTAATTTGATGATGGCGGGGCGCAATGTGAGCGCGTCGCACTTGGCGTTTTCTTGCTTGCGGGTTATGAAAAGTTGCGCAGTCGCCGGGCAGGCTGCCGGAACGGCTGCGGCGGTGGCATTGCGCGAAAATATATCTGCGGCGGAAATTTTGGAAAGTGCGCAAACAATTTCAAAAGTTCAGCAGACCCTCTTGCGGGACGCACAGCCGATTTTGAATATTTCAAATTCAGACAGTGGCGATTTGGCGCGCACGGCTTCGGTATCGGCAAGCGCCGCCTCAAACTCGACTGCTGCGCAAAATATATTGAGCGGAGTCTTTATTGACAAGCCCGGTTCGTCCGAGAATAAATGGCAGGCTCCAATAGCCGACAAGCCGTGGATAAAGCTTGAGTGGAAGTCCGCCCAAAAAATTTCAAACGTTCTTTTGTATTTGGACACTGGCTGCAGATTTCTCACAATTTCCCTTGAAACCAAGTTTGCCCAAACTATTCTCCGGGCGCCGCAACCGGAAACTTTGCGGGATTACAATCTTGTTGGAATCCTTCCCGACGGCTCCGAGAAAATTCTCGCCGAAGTCCGCAAAAACCACCAAAAGCTGGTTTCGCATAGGTTCAATCCAACGGAATTAAAAGCGCTGCGGGTCGATTGCCTGGCAACATGCGGTTCCGCATTTGCGTCTATATTTGAAATTCGAGCGTACGCTTAGGCACGCTGGCGTTTGTACTGCGGGATAATTGTCCGCGCGGGGAAATGCTGAAATTCTTTAGTAATGTGGAGTTTTTTTAGAAAGAGGTATCATATGAAGAAATTCAAAATTGTTTACGCGGTGTTCCTGTTTGTTGCAACAGTTGCATTTCCGCTTTGGGGCTCGGATAAAATTTATGCCGGCATGGACGCTATTTCCAAGCTCTCCGACGCCAAGTCTCGCTCTATATCTCCGGAAAATTACACGTGAGAAGCCGGCGGAGGCGCCAAGGCGGATCCGTCGGAGAATATAAGGAATGTTTCCAACGCCGCGCACCAAGCTTCGGATTACGGCAAAGGCTGGAAAGTAAATCCGTATATAATAGTTCGCCCGAACGAAACTTTTACAATAGCGCAGATAAACGGATGCGGGGCAATTCAACAGATGTGGATGACGCCTGCGGGAGATTGGCGTTCGGTCATAATAAGGATGTATTGGGACGGCGAAGAAAATCCGTCGGTGGAATGCCCGATAGGAGACTTCTTTTGCAGCGGATTCGGGCAATGTTCCCAACTTTCGTCTTTGGCAGTGTGTTTGAATCCTGGAAGCGCATTTAACTGCTATTGGAAGATGCCGTTCCGCAAGAGCGCGAAAATAACCGTGCAGAATTTGTCGGATAAGGATTTTAGGCTTTACTACCAGATAAATTACGCTTTGGGGCATGTCGGAGACGAAGAGGCTTATTTCCATGCTCAATTTAGGCGCTCTAATCCGACTTCCGGAGGTTTGCACACAATCCTCGACGGAGTCGTAGGCAAGGGGCAGTACGTGGGCACATACTTTGCGTGGTTGACAACTTGTAAAGGTTGGTGGGGCGAAGGAGAGGTAAAATTCTATATGGATTCCGATACCGAATATCCAACCATTTGCGGCACGGGATTGGAGGATTATATTTGCGGCTCTTACAATTTCGACAAAGGCGGCAAATATACCGTTTTCACAACTCCGTACAGCGGCTTGCACGAGGTTATTTTGCCTCCGCATGCCAATGGGAAAGCCTATGCCGAAAATACAAAATTTGGAATGTACCGCTGGCATATAGCCGATCCCATCAGGTTCGATTCTAAATTAAAAGTTACCGTGCAGGATTTGGGTTGGGGAAAGAACGGCAAATACGCAAAACAGACTTCAGATATTGCCACTGTTGCGTATTGGTATCAAACCGAACCCCATGCAAAATTCCCCGAACTTCCAACTGCCGCGGCGTTAAAAAATAATTAGCGCGCATCTATTTTCGCCGCGGAAAACATGCAAAACCTTGCAGTTTAGAGCTTGGCTTGCAGGAAAAATTTTTTCCGCTGAAAAATAAATTTGTTCGGCGCGCGTAAAACGCCCGTTTTATTCAGCCTTGGTTGAAGCTTCTTGCTTTGCGCTGCTGCATAAAATAAAAAAACGCCGCATTCAATATCTATGCAAATGCGGCGTTTTTTGTTTCTTTGCTGAAAGCAAACCGGCTGCGCTCTATTTGACAGCTTCGTCTTCGTCCAATTTTATGTGCAGGTCTTTAAGCTGCTTTTCCGTTACTGGCGACGGAGACTGCGCCATCAAATCCTGCCCCTTTTGGGTCTTGGGGAAGGCGATGATGTCGCGTATGCTCGGGCGGTTTGTAAGGATTGTAACAAGGCGGTCGAATCCCAACGCTATTCCGCCGTGCGGGGGAGCCCCGTACTTAAAGGCTTTTAGCATGTAGCCAAAGCGCGACTGAATTACGTCTTCCGGGATTTTTAGAACGTCGCGGAAAACTTTTTCCTGAACTTCGGGCTGGTGTATTCTTATTGAGCCGCCGCCAAGTTCGGTTCCGTTTAGGACTATATCGTAGTGTTGCCCGCGCACGCGCTTGGGATCCGAGTCTAGATACTGCACGTCCTCTTCGACAGGGGCGGTGAAAGGATGGTGCGCGGAAACATACCTGCCTTGTTCCTCGTCGAATATCATCAGCGGGAATTCAATAACCCACAGAAAATTAAACTGGTCTGCCGGGATATTTATCTTGCCGCGGTTTTGCAGCAGTTTGCAGCATTCGAGACGCACTCTGCCGAGAATCGCGCAGGCGTGTTCCCAGTCTGTGGCTGCGAAGAATACAATGTCGCCGTCTTCTATATTCAGGCGTTGCTTCAAGGCTTTTTGTTCTTCTTCGGATAGGAATTTCAATATGGGGCTTTTCCAGGCGCCGTTCTCGGCTTTTATGAAAGCAAGTCCCTTTGCGCCCAATGTTCTTGCAACATCTTCAAGCCCTTTTAATTCGCCCTGGGTGATGTCGGACAAGCCTTTGGCGTTTATTGCCTTTATTACGCCTCCGTTGGCGACAACTCCTGAAAATACTTTAAATGCGCTAGCCTTGAAAACATCGGTCAAGTCGCAAAGCTCGATTCCAAATCTCGTGTCGGGCTTGTCAACGCCGTAGCGGTTCATGGCTTCTTCGTAGTGCATTCTTTTAAAGGGCGTGGGGATGTCTATGTCTAACACGTCCTTCCAAATTTTCTTAAGCATGTTCTCTATCAGCGCGTACATGTCTTCGCGCTCCACAAAGCTGAGCTCTATATCTACTTGCGTAAACTCAGGCTGGCGGTCGGCGCGCAGGTCTTCGTCGCGGAAGCACTTTGCCATCTGGTAGTAGCGCTCTATGCCCGATACCATAAGCATCTGCTTGTACTGCTGCGGAGACTGCGTGAGCGCGTAGAAAGTTCCGGCGTTTAAACGGCTGGGAACTAGAAATTCGCGGGCGCCTTCAGGAGTGCTCTTGAAGAGTATCGGAGTTTCAACTTCTATGAATCCGTTGGAGTTTAAATAGTCGCGTATCGAGGTTGCGGCCTTGTGGCGCGTGCGCAAAAGATTGAGATTGCGCGGCCGGCGCAAATCAAGGTAGCGGTATTGCAGGCGGAGGTCTTCGTTTACCTTGTCTGCGCGCTCGTCTTCAAGCGGGAAGGGCAGAACGTCGCAGATATTGTGGATTACCATATCCGAGCATTCAACTTCTATCTCGCCTGTATTTAAATTCTTATTCTTTGTGTCCTCGTCGCGCAGGCGCACCGTTCCGGAAACTTGGATTACGCTTTCGTCTTTTAACTTTTGGGCTTTTTCGTAAACGGCGGCGTTTTCCGGATGGAATACTATTTGCGTTATTCCGTCTCGGTCGCGCAAGTCTACGAACAATATTCCGCCGTGGTCGCGCACGGATTTTACCCATCCTATCAGCGTTACTTCTTTACCGGCGTCTTTAGACGTCAATTCATTGCAAGTATTGGTTCTTTTCATTTTTTAAAAATCGTATTTGTATAGCGTCCATTTTTTTGTGTCATAATCAAGCTTTTTCGGTATTTTGCACATACAAAAGGCGGGAGAAAAAACTCTCTTTCGGGGATGGAAACGGATTCCTGCGCGTATTAAAACTTTGAAGGCTTTTTTGGGGGGAGATTTCAGCGCGGTGAAATTTTTTGGTGCGCGCACTTGCGCAAGGATTGTTCGGTTCGGATAATTCCGCAGCAGGTTGTTGCTGCGAATTATGGGAGGGCAAATATCGCGGCGAATTGCCGGAAATTGGGAGCGCAAGGTCGTTTCAATTTCTTGCGCCAGATTAAAGCGCCGGGATATAGAAAAATATTGACTCGGGGTTCTTTGGCTGTGAAATTTTTTGCGGTTTTGTGAACAGAAACAGGGGGAAGACTTTATGTTGCGAAAAATATTTTTATTTTGCGTGTTATTTTGCGCTTTTATTTGCGCCGATGCTATTATAACTCCAAACGATTTTGAGGGAGGGGATTCGGAACGCATTGAGGCCGCAATAAAGAAGGCGTGCGAATCGGGCGAAAGGTCGATTGAAATACCGCGCTTTAACAAGGGTAGAAACAGCGCCATATGGCTTATCGACCGCGCAATTTTATTGCCCGACGATTTCACGCTTGTGCTGCGCGACTGTCTTGTGAGACTTTCTCCCGGAGTCAAAGACAACATAATACGCAATGCCGGCGCGGTTGTGGGCAAGTTGGCGCCCAACCGCAACATTTCCATAACGGGAGTAGGCAAGGCGGTTTTGAGCGGCGGCGTGGAGTCCCACTACGCCCCCGTCAGCGGCGATAGAAACGGATGGCGCACAATAGGAATTCTCTTTTGCGGAGTGCGCGGCTTTAGCATAGAAAATATCACTTTGCAAAACACTCAGGCTTGGGGAATATCGGTAGAAAACGGTTCTTGCGACGGAAGAATTTCAAATATTACCTTCGACGACAAAAACGACATTCGAAACCAGGATGGTGTCGACATACGCAAAGGCTGCCACGATATAACAATAGAAAATATATTCGGTTCGGTTGGCGACGACGCAGTTGCCCTCACCGGCCTTATGAGGGATGTCAAACCGCAAGACAGGAAAGTTGGCGGAAGCGGAATGCAGTTCGGCGGAGATTGGAGCACGGGCGACGACGATATTTATAATATTACAATAAGAAACGTGCGCGCAAAATGCCTTGGAGGGCACGGAATAATAAGGCTTTTAAACCAAGACGGAATCAGAATGTATAACATAATCGTAAGGGATGTCGTCGACACTGCGGCCGGAGCGGATCCGCGCGCACAGGCGACAATCCGAATAGGCGATGTCAACTATTGGAGCATAAGGCGCTCGAAAATGGGCGAGATGCGCAATATTCTTATTGACGGAGTAATGGCAAGGGGGAAGGTCGCCGTGTGGATAAAGGGCCCGCTGAGCGATTCGGCAATACGCAATGTATTTGTTGATTCCGGCGAAACTAAGCGGTACGATATATCCGCGCCTACCGAAAATGTGATATTGGATTAGTCTTTTTCTCTTTTGTACTTGCGCGTAATTTTTTTCTGCGGGATGCAAATGTTGCGCGCGGGGCGCATTCTAGAAATATTGTTTTCCTTTATAAAATATTTCAAGGGGGAGGAAGCTTTCTCAATGCGCAATTTAGGCAATTCAAGGCAGGCTTCTTTTGCGTGCTGCTCTCGGGAAATAGCGTCTTTTGCGGAGTGAGCGAGGCGTTTTATATGCGCGTTTATTGGATTGCGCACCTTTATTTTTCAGAGACTGCGCGCATAAAAAAAGCCTCCGCTTTTTATGCGGAGGCTTTTCTCTTTTTTTTTAATTTTTTTACGAGAGTTTCTTGGGAACTTCGTTTTTGTCGAGCCTTACATAGGCAGGCATTCCGTTTTCGTAAGGTACTGCGACTTCCCCTTGCAAGAGAGGAAGAATGTACTTGTTAAACTGGTAGTTGACGGAAATTTTGTCTTCGCCAATCCAGTTTTCCGGAAAGTGTTTTACGCCGTTTGCAACGCTTGCCAAGTCGACCAATGTTGTTTCGCAAGAGTATTTATCCGTGTCTCCGCGCACGAGCGCCACCATAACTCCGCTATTGCCTTCGACTGCAGCTTTAACTGCGGCTTGTCCCGCCATGTACGCTTCGTTGGAGTCTGCCAGCGACGAGCAGTGCGCAGCCGCTCTTTCGGCGTGTCCAGGCTTGCACGAGCGCGCCTTGATTCCCGGAAGGCTCTTTTGGACTAGGCGCTGCAAGTATTCGCCAACGCCGCCAAGCTGCGAGTGCCCAAATGAATCTTGCGCTTCTCCCGCGGCGACCAAATTGCCGTTGGCGTCGCAAATGCCTTCGCTAACTACAACTAGGCAGTATTTGTTCTTTTTAAGGCATTCCTGTACCTGTGCAAGGAAGTATTCAGGATTAAATGCAACTTCGGGCAGAAGTATGATGTGCGGCGGGTCGTCTACTTGGTTGCGGCGTTTGGCTATGCTTGTTCCTGCCGCTATCCAACCTGCATCCCTGCCCATAACTTCGACAATCGACACTAAATCGTGGTTTCCCATTGCCTCGTGGTCGAGCGCTAATTCGCGGATTGTTGCGCAAAGGTACTTGACGACACTGCCGTATCCGGGGCAGTGGTCAGTCATAGTGAGGTCGTTGTCTATTGTTTTTGGAATGCCTATTACGCGCATTTCATAGTCTTGAGCTGCCGCGTGTTGGGCTATTTTATTGGCTGTATCTTGAGAATCGTTGCCGCCGATATAGAAGAAAAATCTTATATTGTGGGCTTTGCAAACGTCTATGAAACGGGTAAAATCCTGCTCGCTTTTGAGCTTGTAGCGGCAGGTTCCCAATGCAGAGCTGGGAGTGTAGCGCAGCCCGCGGACAGTCTGCTGCGATTCTTCAGCCAAGTCTATAAGCTGTTCTTTTAAAATTCCCTCTATTCCGTTGAGACCGCCGTAAATTTCTTCAATGCAATCGTGGTTGAGAGATTCCGTTATGACGCCCGCAAGACTTGCGTTGATTACGGATGTCGGACCGCCAGATTGCGCCACTAAAACGTTTCCAGTTAGTTGATTTTCCATATAAGTATCTAATTTATCGTGAATTTTAAGGGTATATATTGCCTTTTTTTTGATTTTTATCAATCATTTTCTCTGCCGTGAGGGTATTTTTTGGATTTGTTTTAAGCCTTGCGGGCTGTTAAAATTCATCTTTGTGTCGTCGCAAATTGTATGGTGTAAAACCATTTGCTTTGCATTAAGACACGGCGGCAGTAAAAAAAGGTGGATTTTTTGCAATATAAGAGTACGAATAAAAACTTAAAACTGAGATTTTCGATGAATTTTGAAATAAAATGTATGTATCCGCGCAGGGTGAATCCTGATATGATTCAATACCTGCCGCAGGTATGCTATACGGGCGAAATCGCATTGGTAGAGACTGATAAGATTCTCGACCAGGCTCTCGTCGAAATATCGAAGGAAAAGGTTTTGGGTTTCGACACCGAAACACGGCCAAATTTTACCAAAGGGAAAAATTATCCCGTGTCCATACTCCAACTGGGCGGAGAAAAAAAAGTTTGGATTATAAGGCTGGATCCTTTGAAAGACAGGCTTGCTGACATTTATAAAATTTTGGAAAATCCGGCCGTAAAAAAGGCGGGGATTGCAGTCAAGGGCGATATAAAATCGCTGCGATCGCGGCACATTTTTAACCCGGCGGGGTTTGTGGACGTAAGCGATTACACTTCAAATTTGGGGGTTGTAAATACGGGAATGCGCAATCTGACGGCGCTTATTTTCGGAGAAAAAATTTCAAAGTCAGCCCAGCTTACAAATTGGGCCAGCGAGAATCTTACGCCGAAGCAGATCCAGTATGCCGCTACCGACGCATGGATTAGCCGAAGGCTGTTCCTTGAAATAAAAAAGGTTGTCGAGCAAAACCGCACAATCATAGAGCCTGAACCCGAGCCGGAACAGGAGTCCAAAAAATTCAATTTGCGCTCTTTCGTAAAACTCACCATAAAAAAGATTTTCGACGCGCTGGGCGGAAAGAATCACGGCGCCGCTTCTTCCAGTCCCAAACGGCGTTCAAAGAAAACTGGATTGCGCGCGCAAAGCCGCGCCGAATGCAGGCGTTCGCCGGGAGCCAAAGATGCCGGGAAGAAAAGCCGTTCCGGAAGTTCAAGGCCATCTGGAAAAAATCTTCCAACATCCGTAAAAATAACAGTTCAAAACAGGCGCCGCGCCAAGCCTGATTGATTCGCATTTCGAGTTTGCGCCGGAATGCGGAGCCATAGTGCCGTTCTTTTAGTTTTGTCCGCGCTCTAAAAAGCGCCCCAATTTTGCATTAAAAAAGGAGGCGGCTTTTAAGCCGTCCCCTTTTGCGTTTTTTGGGCGTTTGATAGCGCCTTGTTTAAAAGAATTTTTTATAGAAAGGCTCTGATGACGAACCCTTGTTTGTATTGTCTCCGCATGCAACGGCGAACTCCTCAAGCTTTTTGCGCTGTTCGTCGGTGAGTTTGCGCGGAACTTCTATATTTATTCTTACAAACAAGTCGCCTTTTTCCCCTCCGCGCAAGTTAGGCATTCCTAGCCCTTTCATTCTCAGAGCCGTGCCTGGTTGCGTCCCGGCTGGAATTTTCAGCAGGGCCTTTCCAGTGAGGGTTTCGACTTCTATTTGTCCGCCTAAGGCCGCTAGTGTAAATTTCACGTTTATGTCGCAGAGCAGGTTATTGCCTTCGCGCTCGAACTTTTGATGCGGCGCCACAAAAATAACAACGTACAAATCGCCGTATCCCCCGCCGTTGTATCCGGCGTTGCCTGCGCCAGTTTTGCGAAGGCGGGAGCCTGTGTAGACTCCCGGAGGAATGTCGATTTTCACCTCATTGCGCTCCCTGATTCTTCCGGAGCCGCCGCATTTTGGGCACGGGTTTTCAACCACGCTTCCCGTTCCGTTGCACTCGGGGCATGGTTGGGTGAAGCGTATCGGGCCTTGCGCCATTCTGACCTGCCCGGAACCGTGGCATTTGGGGCAGGTTTTTCTGCCGCTGGCGCCGTCTTTAGAGCCGGTTCCCCTGCAGTCGGGGCATTCCACAACGCGGTTGTATCTTATGGTGCGCGTCGCGCCTTTGGCGGCTTCTTCAAGCGTAATTTCAATTTCCGCGCGTATATCGGAACCTCTCTCTGGTTCATTGTAGTCCTGTTGCGCGCCGCCTCCGCCGAAGAAGTCGTAGAACGCTCCGCCTCCGCCGCCTCCGCCGCCGAATACCTCGCGGAATATATCGAAAGGATCTTGGAATCCGCCGCCTTGAGCTCCGTATGCGGCTCCGCCCATTCCGCCTTGAGTAAACGCAGCGTGTCCAAATTGGTCGTACTTGGCGCGCTTTTCGTCGTTAGAGAGGACTTCGTAGGCTTCTGAAACCTTTCTGAATTTTTCTTCAGCCGTCTTGTCGCCAGGGTTCCTGTCGGGATGGTATTTCAAAGCCAACTTGCGGTAGGCTTTTTTTATCTCTTGAGTCGAAGCGTTTTTTTCGACGCCAAGAACTTTGTAGAAATCTTCCGCCATAATTAAGCCTTCGCTTTGCCGCTTGATACTACCACGCTTGCGGGACGCAAAAGCCTGCCGTTGTATTTGTAGCCGGCCCGCGTAACTTTTATGACAATATTTTCCGCGACGGATTCGTTTGGTTCATGCGACACGCAGTCTTCAAAATTCGGGTCGAATTCTTTGCCTTCCGCCGATATTTCCTCGACGCCGAAATTTGCAAGCGTCTTTTTTATTTGCGAACACACCATTTCCACGCCGACAATCAAACTTTTGCATTCGTCGGCGCCTTTCGACGCTTGTATGGCCATCTCGAGATGGTCCACCGACGGCAGCAAATCTTCCACGAGAGGCTGAAGGGCGAATTTTGCAAGCTCTTGCTTTTCGCGTTGGACTTTTCGGCGATAAGTGTCAAGGTCGGCTACGGTTCTCAAATACAAGTCTTTATTTTTTTCCGCCTGCAAAGTAGCTTCGTCCAGCCTATTGAGCAGGTCTGTCATGTTCATGGCTTGTTCTTCCGTAGCCAAGTTGTCTGCCGCGCTTTCGGCGGTGGGCGGACATTCGGCTTCCACGGTTTCAACTGGGGACTTTTCCTCTGTTTCCGGAATATCTTGTTTGTTGTTTGAAGTTTCTTTATGGGATTGCTTCATGTCGATTCATTCTTCGATTTATAAATTGTAAAAAAAAAAAAAAAACGCGCATTTTATAGCCTGAATGCTAAAGACTTTCATAATTGCGGGCGGATTTCAAGCATCTTGTTGACGAAAGCCAATCCGCCTTGCAAGTCGTCGAATTTTCCGTCGAGTTGCGCTTCGTATGCGGCATTCGTAATCTTTCCGAAATCCGGGGACGGTTTGAGCCCGAGTTCAATTAAGTGTCTGCCCATAATAATGGGTTTTGGGGCGGAATCCTTTACTTTAAGGGTTTCGGCGCGCGCCATAATCCATTCTCCCTGCGGCGATTCTCCGGGAATTTCCGGAGGCCTCCCGTTGCGGTCGGCTTTGTCTATGCGCACCAGCCTGTCTATGCGGCCCACCTTCCTTGCAAGCCTGCGTATGGCGGAGTCTCCTGCGTTGCTTTTCCACAAGTCGAGAATCGCCATATGTCGCTCCACCAACGGCAATACCTGTTCTATTAGGGCTTTTTCCCTTGTAAGCCTTTGCAGAAACGAACGCGTCGGCGCTACTCCCAATATGTCGTGCCCATATGAGCGTATTTTACCGTCTTCGCAGATTTTAGTGCAGCGCGGCTTGCCGAAGTCGTGGCAAAGCACCGCAAAACCGACGACAATATCTTCCCATTCGTCGCCTATTCGGTCTTTTGCAAAAGAGTCCATGCAAAATCCGGTGTGCGTAAATACGTCGCCTTCCGGATGCCATTGGGGGTCTTGTTTGCAGCCCACTGTTGCGGCGAGTTCCGGAAAGTATTTTATCCAGCCGCAGTCGCGCAGAAAATTGAGCCCCAAGGATATTTTTACTCCCCTTAGCACAAGTTTTTTCCACTCTTCGTAAATGCGTTCCTGGGGGAGGTTTTCCGGCTCTATAGTGCGGCATATTTGCACAGTCTCTGGGGCGACTTCCATTTCAAATCTGGCCGAGAACTGCATTGCGCGCAGCACCCGCAGAGGGTCTTCTCGAAAGCGTTCCGACGTGTGGCGCAAAATTTTCAGGCGCATGTCTGAACGCCCCCCGTACGGGTCGATAATTTCTCCCGTCAGGTAGTCGAAGAGCATTGAGTTTATGGTAAAGTCCCTGCGGGAGCAGGCGTCTTGTGGAGACATGAACGGATCGCATTCCACGTCAAAGGCTTTGTGTCCGCCTCCGGTTTTGCGTTCCCTGCGGGGGGAGCTCACGTCTATATTATAGCCCTTTAATATCCAAACGCCGAAACTTTTGCCCACCATTTCAACGCGGAATTTTGCGCGCAAGAACTGTTCTATTTTTGCGGGTTCGAGTCCGTATATTTCCACATCCAAATCTTTGGGCGGCAATCCCAAAAGCCAATCTCTCACGCATCCGCCCACTAAAAAGGCCCTTCCGCCGGCGTTCCTTGCGGTTTGGCAGATGTATTGGCAGGCTTTTTCGTGGCGGGAATCGGGGAATATCATTTTTGGAAGGTCTTGACGTCGTAAACTAGCAGTTTGCCTTCTGCCGGTTTCAGGTAATTTTCTACAAAGTTTACGTGTATGGGATGTTCGGAATATCTTTTTAGTCCGGCTTCATCGTCTTCAAAAGCCACAACAAGCGCGCAGTCGAAGAAGTCATCCACCACGGGGCGTGGACTCGGGGCGGGTTCTCCGCAATGGAAAAAAGCCACGCCTTCTATGTTTTTTAAAGTTTCCAGCCCTTCGCGTATGAGAGCGACTTTGTCGGCTTTTCGAGTTCTAAATATGACAGTATGGGTAAGCATAGTTAAAATTTTTATCGGCGGATTATATTTTACCGGCGCCAAAAAACACAAGTTTTTTATGAGCCGTGCGTTTGCGGAAGGACGGCGCCTGCAAGCGGAAATTTCCGCGTTTTTTTTCGCGGCGGACGCAGCGCAAGATTTGTGTGCATTGGCAATCGCATGGCGCATTTTTGCGCGGAGTTTGAATTTGGAATCGAATAATACAAAAGTGAAAAACTTCGGCGGTTTAAGTCTCGAGATTTTTTGGCTGTATGCTAGTTTTTCATTGTATTGCAGAATTTTCTATAGGGCGGCTGGATTTTTTTAATTTGAAAATACAGGAGATTGAGGGCGCTAACCGTTTTTTTGGCCGGTATTTCAAAGATTTTTGAATTTCCAAACTGTTGCGATTTTTACGCAACACCAACAATACTCTAAAACGCTGGAAATTGCATGCTGAAAATTTGCAGCAGGAAATAAGTATGCAGGTGCGTACTTTATTGTTTTCTAGCGCGAATCTAAATTCGTTTTGCGCGCCGGGAGCGATCTTGCGGCGCGTAATCGGCAGGGAGCTCGGCAATGGCGCGGACTCAGACCGGTTTTTGCCGAATCTTCGCGCGCGCCAAATCGTTGAGAGGAGGGCGCCGTTTAACCGATTTTACCCTTGAATCTGCGGAATATTAATGCGGGATTTTAGTCTGCGGAATCGTAAAATGCTGCTTAATGCTATAATTTTATCTTCTGAAATCGCGAATACGGAAAATTTTGGGAGTTGATTGTGCAACAATAAAAAAACCGTTTAGTAGTATTGGATTTAAAACAGTCTTTCTTTGCGCTTGTTTAATCCGGACAAAAAAATTTTATCCGGATTGCGGCGAAGATTACAATGCGCGCAAAAAGATTAAAAAACTATAAGGTCGGGATATTCCTCGCCGGCTCCGCGCTTTAACTTTGTATCAGCTAGGATTTCCGAGCAAAGTTTTTTCGCACCATGGCATCCGCAGATTCCTCCGCCGGCTCCGCGCTTTAACTTTGTGTCCGTTGGGACTTTCGAGCAAAGCTTTTACGCACCATGGCATACGCAGATTCCTCCGCAAACTCCCCACGAACCATCCGAAACGCAAGCGCTTTGGATGGCAAATAGAATAGCGCGGAAGAAATTTCGGTCGGATTTTTTGCGGAGTTATTTTTCCTTAAACTTTGCGACGAGTTCGTTTATGGTGGCTTTGGCGTCGCCGTAAATCATTCTTGTGTTGGGCCTGAAGAATAGTCCGTTTTCCAATCCCGAGAATCCGGCGCCTTTGCCGCGTTTTAGAGCAAGCACGGTCTTTGCTTTGTAAGCTTCTATTATAGGCATTCCGTAAATCGGGCTTCCCTTGTCCTCCGCGGCGGCGGGATTGACGACATCGTTTGCGCCTATTACTATGGCAACATCCGCGGCCTCCAGAATTCTGTTGGCTTCCTCCATTTCCTTGAGCTGTTCATAGGGAACATCCGCTTCCGCCAAGAGAACATTCATGTGCCCGGGCATTCTTCCCGCGACGGGATGGATTGCAAAGCATACTTCCGCGCCGTTATTTTCGAGTATTTCGGCGAGTTCCTTTACCGTGTGCTGCGCCTGCGCCACTGCCATTCCGTATCCGGGAATGAATACTACATTTTGGGCGGCTTCCAAAACATAGTAAGCGTCGTCGACGCTCATCGGCTTCATTTCGCCTTCAACAGCTTTGTCGGATTTGTGCCCTGCAGAGCCGAATCCTGAGAACAGGACGTTTGAGAGCGTCCTATTCATGGATTTGCACATTATAACCGTAAGGATTACACCGCTTGCGCCAACCAAGCAGCCGGCGACAATAAGCACGTTGTTTTGAATGACAAATCCCGCGGCGCTTGCGGCAAGACCCGATAGTGAATTCAAGAGAGAAATTACCACCGGCATATCGCCGCCGCCTATCGGCATTACCGCCGCGAATCCCAAGATAAGCGACAGCACAATCGAAGCTATCATCAAAGCCATGCAGGCTTCAAAATTTCCAACAAACACGAATATGGCCGAGACCAGCACCATTACGGCTGCCAATAAGGCATTTACCGCTTTTTGTCCGGCGTAAACTTTGGGCTTGCCGGAAATTTTGCCGGATAGTTTACCCCACGCATACATGCTTCCTGTAAACGTTATTCCGCCTATTAGAATAGCGGCTATAATTGCGAATTTTGAGAAATCGGCGGGCATGGTATTTTTCACGTCGGCGAAATGGAATTCCGCCCAGGCTACCAAAAGGCTCGCCAGGCCGCCAAATCCATTGAGGAGTGCAACCATTTCGGGCATAGAGGTCATTTTGACTTTCTTGGCGGCAATTAGGCCTATGACTATTCCGACCGCCAAGCTTCCCGCCAAAATTGCCCAACTAAGTGGATCGCCGGCGTCGAGGATTTTTTTGTCGAAAAGCGTTACCAATACCGCCACCAACATGCCCGCAGCCGAGACGAAATTGCCCTTTCTTGCTGTTTCGGCCTTTCCGAGCATCTTGATGCCCATTATGAACATCACCGACGATATTATATATATGAAATTTATGAGGGAGTCGCTCATGTTATTTGTCTCCCTTCTTTTTAAACATTGCCAACATTCTGTCTGTTACCATGTATCCGCCAACGACGTTTATAGTGGCGAGCACGAGGGCCGCGGCTCCGAGAACCGTGGCGAATGTGCTTCCCTCAGTTCCCGCAGTCGATAGCAGCGCGCCGACTATGGTAATTCCGCTTATGGCGTTTGAACCGCTCATTAGCGGCGTGTGGAGTTGGCTTGGAACTTTTGAGATTAGCTCAAATCCCAAAAATGCCGCCAGCGTAAATATAAATAGGAGCAGTATTATTTCCATTTTATTTTTCCCGTTAAAGTTACATAAAGCGTTCGTCGGTTATTTGTCCGTCATTGGCGACTACGCACGATTTCAATATGGGGTCGTCCATATTCAAAACGAATTCTCCGTCCTTCATGAAATGCGATATAAAGTTGAATACGTTAGAGCCGTACATTTGGCTTGCGGTCGCCGGTACATGCGCCTCCAGGCAGGTGTCGCCTACGATTGTAACGCCGTTTGGAGTGATTACGGTTTCGTCGGGCTTTGAGCCGTCGACATTCCCGCCGCTTTCAACCGCCATGTCTATTATGATGCTGCCGGGCTTCATTCCGGCGACCATTTCTGCGGTTATTATGCGCGGGGCTTTTCTGCCGAAAAGTTTGGCGGTTGTTATTATAACGTCGGCTTGCGCGCAGACTTTTGCCATTCCCTTGCGCTGAAGCTCTATTTGTTCCGGCGTGAGTTCTTTGGCGTATCCTTGGGCTGTTTGGCCGGTTTCGCCAAGGTCTATCTTGATAAATTTAGCTCCAAGGCTCTTTACTTGCTCCTCGACGACCGGGCGGGTGTCGAAGGCTTCGACTCTTGCGCCGAGGCGCTTTGCCGTTGCTATAGCCTGAAGTCCCGCGACGCCTACGCCCACTATGAAAAATTTTAACGGAGATATTGTCCCCGCAGGAGTCATCATCATCGGCAGAATCTTGTTTAGGCGCGCCGCAGCGGTTATAACGGCACTGTAGCCGGCAAGATTCGATTGCGAGCTTAGCACGTCCATTTTCTGGGCGATTGTCGTGCGGGGGATCATTTCAAAGCTTGCCGCGGTAATTCCCGCGTCGGCAAAGGCTTTTATCAGTGCTTTTTCGTTGAACGGGTCCAATAGGCTTATGCGAAACGCCCCTTTTTTCAACTTTGCTACATCTTCTATTTCTGGTTTTCGGACGGCGACTACAAAGTCCGCTTCTTTTATGAAGTCCGCATCGGCTATCTTTGCGCCGGAAGCTTCGTAATCGGCATCGGTGAACCCGGCTTTTGCGCCGGCTCCGGACTCTACGTTTACCAACCAGCCCATATCCGCTAGTTTTTTCGCGTCGGCCGGCGTTATAGAGACGCGCGTTTCTCTGGCGTCTCTTTCAGAGCATACGAATAAGGTTTTCATTGTTGGCTACAATTGTTAATATAAAACCCGATTTAACAAGTTTTTTTTCCAAATTGTTGTTTTGCCCAATGCGTCTTGCCGGGCGGGATTTTTTTCAATCCGGAAGCATTGCAGTTTTCGCGCCTGCATTTTCGGGCAGGTTTAGGTTGTTAAATTTCACGTAACATATCAGTAATAATTAATAATAAAATTTAATTAAATAAAATATTAATTTTTATTGAAAATTATTCGCGCCTGTGGGATAATGGCGCAATGAAAAATGATAAAGCATACGTTCGACGCACAATATCGATATCCCCGTATATAGACGAAACTATAGATGTTCTTTCTAGGAGCTAGTTTGGCGGAAACGCCAGTGCATTCATAGCCCACAGCATACTGCATTACATAAGGTGTCAGCGGTGCGCTATGAACAATCAGGAAAACGGCGCCGATTCCGCAACCGATTCGCGCGCGGTGCACGGAAAACCTTTGCCGCGCCCCCATTGAATTGGGCGGATAGGGGATATGGGTATGACGCAGGATGGCATTTAGGCCGTTTTGCGTTTGCAATTGTTTAGGCAGCCGGCAGGCAAACTTTCTCGGGGAGGAAAACTTGCGGTATTTCAACGTACACATGGCTGTTTCGCACACTTTAGGCAGCGTCGTTCATCCGCCGCAAAAGGGATATATTTATTTTATGCGGAAATTATGGATTGTTTAACGGTCCTTTTGCAAGGGAATCGAAGAGTTGTTCGCGTCGCGGAATTTTAAATCGGAACTGGATATGGCGCGCGCCGCGCGCGTGAAAATTTCGGAGCGGACGTCCATGGGAAAGCGTTCCGCAAAATAAAACTCCCCCGCAAATGCATTAAAGCCGCGCATTGGGGTTTTTGTCGGGACGCTTTGCGTTGTTTTTGCGGCAGCCGCGCTAAAGTATGCGCGGATTGGCCGCGGCGAAATAACTAGACAAGGCTTTCGCCGTTATTAAACGGCGGCGTTATATGCGGGGCTATATATACAGAGCGTTTCGTTTCGGGATCTATATCGATAATACATCCGCATATGCGCTCGTCTCCTTCCGCCATCAAAAAAGACTGCGGCCTTCCCTCGATAAATTTCTTCAAAATTGGCTGCCATTTTCTGCCCAGGCACGAATTCCACGGACCGGTCATTCCAACATCGCTGATAAATGCCAATCCTTGCGGAAAAATTCTTGCGTCGTTTGTGGGAATGTGCGTGTGCGTTCCAACAATCGCTTGAATTTTACCGTCTAGATGCCACGCCATAGACACTTTTTCGGAAGTCGTCTCAGCGTGGAAGTCTAAAATTGCAATATCGCAAAGCGGCGCCAGAACTCCAACCATGCGCGTTGCATTTACGAACGGGCAATCTGCCTTTATTTTCATTAGAGTCTGTCCAAGCAGGCTGAAAATTCCGAGCTTTACTCCGTCTTTTTCGAGAATCACGTATTCGCGCCCGGGATTTCCGTAAGGCACGTTTGCGGGTCTGCAAACCATTTCCAGCGAGTCGATTTCCGACTCGAAACAGCGCTGGTCCCAAATATGGTCTCCCAATGTTATAGCGTCCACGCCGTAACGGAGAAGCTCTTCCACCATATTCTTTGTAACGCCGTTGCCGCCGGCTGAATTTTCGGCATTGGCTATCACAAAGTCGATTTTCATCGACTCTCTAATGTCTAGCAAATTATCGGCAAGAAGTTTGCGCCCGGGTTTGCCGACAATATCCCCTATAAAAAAGATTCGCATTAGAGCAGTTCCAGCTTTTTTGCAAGTTCGCGCATATCTGCCACTGCGCCGTTTGCGGAAAGTTCGGCTGGAATCGGCACAAGGAGTCCCTTGTTTCTATAGTATTCAACAAGGGGAAATGTTGTGGAACGGAATACGTCGAGCCGTTTTTTGACAGTTTCTGGTTTATCGTCGTCGCGCGTGTATAGTTTGCCTCCGCACTTGTCGCAGACGCCTTCGACCTTCGGAGGCGTGAACGTCTTATGGTATGGGGTTTGGCATTTTTCGCACACGAGCCTGCCGGAAATTCTCTTGATTATTTCTTCGTCGGGTACGTCTAGATAGATAACTGCGGCGATTTTCTCCCCGATTTGATTAAGGATATTTTCCAGCATATCGGCTTGTTTTACCGTGCGCGGAAATCCGTCGAGGACAAATCCTTTTTTTACGTCGGGCTGCATTAGCCTGTCTTTTACCATGGCTGCGGTAACGTCGTCGGGGACGAGCTCGCCTTTATCCATGTAAGATTTGGCAAGTTTTCCAAGTTCCGTGCCGCCTTTCAGGTTGTTTCTGAAGAGATCGCCCGTGGCGACCTGCACTATTCCCAAGACTTCGCAAAGGGCTACCGCGCGCGTGCCTTTGCCGCTGCCCGGCGCTCCCAACATAATTAGGTTAGATTTTTTCATTTTTCCAAATAGTCCGATTAAGTTTGAAAACATGCAAAAAATGGGCAAGCATATTCTTATGGGCGACAACGATTTTAAAGATTACATTTGCGGGATATGGGCCGATTCCGACGGTTCGATTCATGTCTGCCACGCCGATAGCAGCGGCGCCCGCCGCTGTTCATCAGTGGAGTTCAATCCGTTTTTATGGACAAGCGGCGCGGCGGAATGCTCTTATGCGCACGTTTTTGCGCAATCCGCCCCACCAGAGGGGGGGCCGCGCGCGCCGCTTGACGCGGTAATGCGGTTTTCATCGCCGGCGGATATGGAAAAATATTTTAAAGGCCGCGACAAGCGCTTGCCGGTGGAGAGGATATCGAGCGTCGAGAACCAGTATTTGCTCGCCAATTCCCTGAGAATGTTTTCTGGGTTGAAGTTCGGCGAAATCCGCAGGGTGCAATTGGATATAGAAGTCCATTCGGTTGAGGGATTCCCGCAAGCGTCAAGGCCGTCTGACAGAATTATTGCAGTCGGGATATCGGGTTTCGGCGGCGGGAAGATTCTCGAGATATCTGAAATGACGGATTCCGCAGAAAAAAAACTGCTGGCGGATTTGCAGCGCGAGATTTTGTCCCGCGATCCAGATTTGATAGAGGGGCACAATATTTTTAAATTCGACCTTCCATATATAGCCGAGCGTTCAAAGCGTATGGGAGTCCCGATGGATTGGGGCAGATTTGGGGCTGGTGTGCAGTTTCGCAAGAGCCGTCTAAAAATAGCCGAGCGCACATTTGCCTATACGCGGTGCGATATTCCCGGAAGAACAGTCGTAGACACTCTTATTCTAGTTCAGCTTTACGATATAACTGCAAGGGAAATGCCGTCGTACACGCTAAAGGAGTCTGCAATCCACTTCGGCATAAGCACCCGCCAGTCGCGCACATATATTGGCGGGGACGAAATAAAAGACGTATTCGTTTCAGACCGGAAGCGGTTTCGCGCATATCTTTCGGACGATTTGCGCGAGACTGCAGCTCTTGCGGACAATCTTCTTCCGACTTACGTCGCGCAAGTCCAAAATTTTCCGCTTACGCTGCAGGAGTGCATATTGCGCGGTTCGGGAATGAAGGTTGAAAGCCTGTTCTTGGAAAAGTATTTTGCCGCGGGCGCGGCGCTGCCTCTGCCTCAGGAGACCGAGTTCTTTGAGGGCGCGCTGTCGGCAAGCTACGAGGAGGGCGTGTTTAAAAACGTATTGCATTACGACGTAGCTTCGCTTTATCCGAGTCTTATGCTTGTCATCGGCAAGTGCCCGCGCAATGACTATCTCCAAGTTTTCCTGCGCGAGCTCCGCCAATTGCGCGAGTACCGCCTGCATTATAAAAATCTCGCAAAGACCGCAACTGACGAATCAGAGCGGCGAGAGTTCGACGCCAGACAAAAGAGTTTTAAGATTCTTATAAATTCGTTTTACGGTTATCTTGGGCTTTCGACGGCAATCTTCGGGGACACGTCTTTGGCTGACGAGGTTACCGCGCGCGGCAGGGATTTGCTTGTGAAACTTATGGATGCTTTCGTTTCCGAGGGATGCTCCATTTTGGAAGCCGATACCGACGGAATATATCTAACCTCTCCCGATTATTACGAAAACCCCGAAGCTTTGCTGGAAAAGGTGATTCATGTGCTGCCGGAAGGCGTTGATTTGGATTACGACGGCAAATACGCCGCAATGTTTTGCTACAAGGCGAAAAATTACGCGCTTATGGAGCTCGACGGCGGAATTATTTTGCGCGGGTCGTCTTTTCGCAACCGGGCCGCAGAACCTTTTTTGCGCTTGCTTACACGGATGTTTGTTGAGGATAAACTGCGCGGGGAGGATACCAGCATATACGCGCAGATTGAGGATTTGCGCGCCGAAATTTCATCCGGAAAATTTGACGTGCAGAAGCTTGCAAAGAGCGAATATATAAGCAAATCTCCCGCACAGTATGAATCCGAAATAGCGTCGTCGGGCAAGGGAAGGCGCGCGGCTATGGAGGCGGCTTTGCTTATGTCGCCCCGCCCGGAGGCGGGAGATAAAGTGTCGTACTACATTTGCTTGTCGCAGAATTCAAAGAAACTTCCAGATTGGAAAAAAGCCAGGCCTGTTGATTTGTACGATCCATTGTCGGCGCCATACGACGCTTCATACTATCTGAAAAAAATCGACGATTGGCGGGAGCGTTTTTTGCCCCAGCCTGAAACTCCCGTCCAAACGGAGCTCTTTTAAAATTTTTTGTTCTTGCGGGATGTTTAAAAAGATTTTACTGGCACAGGTAGTTTTACTGCACAGACGCTTTTATGGGTGCAGGCGTTTTACTGGAGCATGCGGCTTTACTGGCACAGGTAGTTTTACTGTCGCAGGCGGTTTTATTGGAGTGGCGTTTAACTGGAGTATGCGATTTAACTGGAGTGGCATTTCACTGGAGCGGACAGTTTTACTGGCATAGACGCTTTTACGGGTGCGGGCGTTTTTTCCTTCCGGCGCTTGGGGCTAAGAAGGCAAGGATGTTGTTTCTAGCTCTTTTTTTGCAAAGAAACTGCGCGCAAAAAATTCCTCCACGCGCGCAAAAAACTTGCGGCTTGGCGGCGCGGGCAGCGTAAATCTTAATCCAGGTAAGTCTTGCTCTTTAACATACCGTTATACAGGTTTAATATTTTTACGCCTTCGCGCGGCTTTATTTTATCCGCCTTTACAGCGGCGTCGACCTGCTTTTTCATAAGCCGCGAGATGTATTCGCTCTTGTATTGGATTTGCGGAAGAATCTCGTCTATTTGCGAGCCTTCAATAGCCTCTTCAATATAGAAGCCGTCTTCTTCGTCGTCCTCTAAAAATACGTGCACTTCGTTTACCCTGCCAAACAAGTTGTGCTGGTCTCCCATGATGTCCTGATAGGCGCCAACGAGGAATACTCCTATATAGTATGGCTCGTTTTTGCGGAGCTTATGAAGCGGCAATGTGTCGCGCTCGTCCTCCAAGTCGATAAACTTGTTTATCTTCCCGTCGGAGTCGCATGTTATGTCCACAATTGTCGTTTGCACATTGGGTTCTTCGTCCAGCCTCTGCAGGGGTACTACGGGAAAAAGCTGCTTTAAAGCCCAGTGGTCGAGCAGCGATTGGAATACTGAGAAATTGCAGACGTATTGAGCCGACAAAATTTCGTCGATTTTTGCCAAATCTTCGGGAATTTGATTTTGCCCTCGCAAAATTTTCGATATATCGGCACATATAAGCCAGAATATATTTTCCGCCTGCGCCCATTCTTCCAGCTTCATGTAGCCGTGCGAGAACAGCGTGTGGGCTTCGTTCTTTAGTTGTTCGGCGTCGAGAAAACGTTCGAGATGGCTCTTATAAGAGCTCTTCATCTCTAAGATGTGGAGCAGGTCTTTTAAAACTTGGGGCGAATTCTTTTTTATCTTAACGATTTTGTCGTCTGCATTTTTTTCTATGCTATCCCGAACCTCTAGAACGAGAATCGAATGCGGGGCTACTATCGCGCGCCCGCTTTCGGTTACGATTGTCGGATGGGGAACTTGGGCTTGGTCGCAAACTGTTTTTATTGCGTAAACGACAGTTGCAGCGTATTCTTCCAGCGAGTAGTTCGTCGAGCTTTCATAGTTTGCGCGCGAACCGTCGTAGTCTATTCCGAGCCCTCCGCCGCAGTCCACATACTCCACTCCGAACCCCATTCGGCGCAGTTCGCAATAATAGCGGGCTCCCTCGTGGACGGCGGTTTTTATCGTGGCGATGTTCGGAACCTGCGAACCGACGTGAAAATGCACAAGTTTGAGAGCGTTCTTTAGCCCGGCGCGCTTGAGCTTTGCGGCGGCGTTCATAATTTCCGTTGGGAATAATCCGAACTTGGCGTTTTCTCCCACCGACGCAGCCCATTTGCCTTCGCCGGCTACATTGAGTTTTACGCGCAGGCCGATATTGGGATTTACGCCCTCTTTTTTTGAAATGCGTATTATTGCATCGATTTCCGACGGCTGCTCAACGACTATAAATATGGGCTTGCCTATTTTTATGCCGTTTAAAGCCAGGCGTATGTATTCGTCGTCCTTGTAGCCGTTGCAGATTAGCAGCGATTTGTCGCTATTGTGGAGCGCCATTGCAAGCATTAGTTCGCCTTTGCTTCCGGCCTCTATTCCGTATTGGTAGTCTTCTCCGGCGTCTAGAATTTCCTCTACGACTTCCCTCAGCTGGTTTACCTTTATGGGGAAAACGCCGCGGTAGCAGCCGTCGTAATTTTCCTCTTTTATCGATTTTGCAAACGCCTTATTTAGGCGTTCCACTCGGTTTCTCAAAAGGTCCTGAACGCGTATCGTAAGCGGCGTTGTCAGCCCCATTGAACGCGCCTCCTTTACTATGTCGGATATGTCGATGGAACGCGGGTCCGCGAGCGGATGCACCAAGAGATTGCCGTCTTTTGAAATTGAGAAATGTCCCATTCCCCAATCGTTAATACCGTATAGTTTTGCGGATTCGGATATGTCCCAGTTTCCCATTGCTAGCTGTCTCCAAGTCTTCTTGCGGGAATGCCCTCCGCCATGAGGGCGGCTTTTGCCTGATCTATCGTATATGTGCCAAAATGGAAAATTGACGCCGCGAGCACGGCGTTAGCGCCGCCGTATTTTACGACGTCAACCATATGCTTCAAATTGCCAGCGCCGCCTGAAGCTATTACGGGAATCGGGACGGCGTCGCTGACGGCCTTTGTAAGGGCTATGTCGTAGCCGTTCTTCGTGCCGTCGCAGTCCATTGAGGTTAGCAGTATTTCGCCCGCGCCGCGCCGCGCGACTTCCTTTGCCCATTCAACTGCGTCGAGGTCGGTAGCGTTTCTGCCGCCGTGAGTGTATACGCGCCATTTATTTTCTCCGTCGCGCTTGGCGTCTATTGCCACTACTATGCACTGGTTGCCGAATTTAGCCGACGCATGGGAAACGAGGTCGGGATTCATAATTGCCGCCGTATTGAGCGAAACTTTGTCGGCGCCCGCGTTCAGCATTTTGCGTATATCCTCCACGCTGCGCAATCCGCCGCCTACAGTTAAAGGCATAAAGCATTCAGAGGCTGTGCGCTCCACAACCTCAAGCATAATGTCGCGCTTGTCGCTGGATGCGGTTATGTCGAGAAAGACGAGCTCGTCGGCGCCTTGCTTTTCGTACGCCTTGGCTTGTTCGACGGGGTCTCCCGCGTCTACGAGATTTACAAAATTAACTCCCTTTACCACGCGCCCGGCATGCACGTCCAAGCACGGAATTATTCTTACGCTTAACATATATCTATTGCTCCTGCGGAAATGACAGGTCTATTTCCAATTTTTGTCCGGCTTCCAATGTGAAGCTGTTGCCGCCCTCCGGGGCTTGAATATCGTTTTTGTATATGGAGAAATTTAAGGCGTCGGACAGGTCTTTTGCCACATAGCGCCACTTTCCTATTTCCAAATACTCCATTGCAGTTCCCTTGTCGGGCGAAAGTCCCGCGGCGCTTCCGCGAATATACGGCTTGTTGCCTATGCCTATTAGGGCGTTTACTATCACTACAGAATCACCTTTTTCGGGTTTCTTCGGCTTTGACGGGGATTCCGGCAGAGAGTCGAAAAGCATATCGGAAATTTCGTCGCCTACGGATGTTTCGCTGTCAGGCTTTTGTGGATAGCTTGCGGATTCGGATTTAGCGACGGCCGAATCCGCTTCTTCAAAAAAATCTATATCGTCGTCGAATCCTTCAGATTTTTTCTTGTCTTTTGAGGCTTCGGTTTCGCTACCTTCTTTTGTATCGCCAGAATCAGCGCCTTCTTCAAAAACTTCATTCCCAGCTTCGGCGGCGTTTGAATTTGCACCTAAGCCGCCATTGTCCGAATTTTCCGCGGCATCTTCTTCAATATCGGTTTCGCCGCTTTCTTTGAATTGCGAATCGGCGTCGGGATTTTCTCCCAGAGTTTCGGGCTGGACTTGCGCAAGTCCGCCTGAGCCGCTTTGAGCGTCTATATTTTCTTTGTCGGTTTCAGCAGCAGAATTTGTTTTCTCAGACCCCATTGAGACCAGCCTGCTTACAGACATCTTTGTATCTTCTGCTTGTCCGAGCGCCTTTTGAAGCAGACTTCCAAGTTTTGGGGCGGAATCTTTTGCAGGAGACTTTTCTCCCAATTCGCTTTCGGAATTGTCGGAATTTTCCACTTCCGGGGCGCAATCGCCGATTTGCAAATTGTCGCTTCCATTGTCGGGGTCCGGTTCCGATCCGGTTATTTGCGCGCGCAACTGGGAAATTTCGTCGCCGAGAGACTCGTTGGCGGCGGAGAGCATATCTTTTACAATTTCCATATCGGCGATTGCCGCGGCGAGTGTGGCGTCGGTTTCCTCCATTTGTCTATCAGCTTCTTCAAGAGCCGCGGAATGTTTGCTTATGAGGCTTTCCAATGCGGAAAGTTTAGACTCAACCGCCGATTTTAAATTGGCTATTTCTTCGGCGTTTGAGGAGGCTGCAGCAGAAGTTTCCTTGAATTTTGCTTTTACTGCATCCTTAAATTCGGCTACCGCAGCCACTATTGCCGCCGAGTCGGAATCGGATTTTACATCTGCGAGCGCGAATTCTAGCTTTTCGCGCTTTTCTTCGACGTCGGCAATCATTAGCTGCAATTCCGATAATTGGTCGAAGATAATTTTAAAGTTTTCCTCTGCCTCTTGGGTATGTTCGACCTTTGTTGCCAAGTCTTTTTTATATTCAATCCAATAGGGCACCAACAGCATTCCCATGGCGCCTAAAACCATTAGGCAGCAAAAGAACGCAACTCCCAATCCCATGTCTTCAGCGTATCTTATGCTTGGCAGGGCTATTGCAAACACCGTTATAAACATGAGCGCGTCCGCGACGTAAAGCGGCCACACGGGAACTTTGGACTTTTTCATATTTTCCACCCTTCGGATTTTTTTAGACTATTCGAATTTTAAAAAGCCTACTTTTCTGTATACTTTTGCCATAATTTTATTTACGCGCCTTTGGGCGTTTTCGTTGCCGCGCTTTAAGGCGGCTTCTATCATTGGCTTGTCGGAAATTATGGCTTCGTAGCGTTCGCGCACGGGGGAGAGTTTCTCGACGACGATGTCCGCGACGGCTTTCTTAAAATCTCCATAGCCCTTGCCGGCAAAATCGCCTTCGATTTCACCTTTAGATTTGCCTCCCAAAGCAGAGGCTATATTTATGAGGTTTGATATTCCGGGTTTGCTTTCGGGATCGTATTTTACTTCGCCGCCGGAGTCCGTTACCGCAGACATAATCTTTTTGCGCAAAACTTCCGGCTTGTCGGTTATATATAGCGTTCCGTTTTGATTGGGATCAGACTTCGACATCTTGGACTCCGGATTTTGCAGCGACATTATTCTTGCCCCGGATACCGGTATGTAGGGTTCGGGCATCTTGAAAGTTTCGGAGTAGGTTGAATTGAATTTCTGCGCGAGGTCTCGGGTTAGTTCTATGTGTTGTTTTTGGTCTTCTCCAACAGGCACCAAGTCGGCGTTGTAGATGAGTATGTCGGCGGCCATAAGCACGGGGTAATAGAGCAGTCCGCTATTTAGGGCGTTTTTGTGCTTGCGCGCCTTATCCTTATATTGCGTCATCCGCTCAAGGGCCCCTATCGGGCATATGCATCCCAATATCCAAGAAAGCTCTGCGTGCCCGATTATCGAGCTCTGCAAAAATAGATTGCATTTTTGCGGGTCTAGTCCGCAGGCCATATACTGCGCAGCGCAGTCGTAAACGTTTTTCTTAAGGTCGGCGGGAACGTAGGGTATGGTGATTGCGTGCATATCGACAACACCAAAATAGCACTCGTATTTTTCGACCATCTCGACCCAGTTTTTAACCGCGCCAAGGTAATTGCCAAGATGCAATTTACCAGTAGGCTGCGCGCATGTGAGCACAACTTTTTTGTTCTCTGATTCGGTATTCATTTTTATTAGCCGGATTTTTAAGCTATTCCCCGCTTGCGTTCAACATTTTTTTAAATTAAAAAAAGCTTTAAAAACATTCTGGCGGCTGTTGAATATAGCTCCAAAATGGACCCGCTTTTTAAGCTACATTCAAAATACGCGCTCTCCGGCGACCAGCCCCAGGCGGTTGAGGCTCTTTGCGCGGGATTGTCGTCCGGCTCTAAATATTCCACTTTAGTCGGGGTTACGGGGTCGGGAAAGACCTTCACAATGGCAAACGTCATAGCTAGGATGAACCGTCCCGCTTTGATAATTTCGCACAACAAGACGCTTTCGGCGCAGCTATATTCGGAATTCAAGGAGTTTTTTCCCGAGAACGCCGTGGAATATTTTGTAAGTTATTACGACTATTACCAGCCCGAAGCCTACATTCCGCAGACCGACGTTTACATAGAAAAAGATTCCTCCATAAACGACGATATCGAGCGCCTTAGGATTTCTGCGGCAAGCTCGCTTGTCTCGCGGCGCGACGTAATAGTTGTAGCGACGGTTTCGTGCATATACGGGCTGGGGTCTCCAGAGGATTTTCGCAAAATGATGGTGCCGTTGCGGCGCGGGCTCCAAATGAAGCGCGACACTCTTGTTGAAAAGATGGTCGACATCCACTACTCCAGAAACGACACTGCGTTCGAGCGCGGGGTTTTCCGCGTGCGCGGCGACGTTGTTGACATTTACCCCGCGTATCTGGACACCGCTTTGCGCGTCGAGTTCTTCGGCGACGAAATAGATTCCCTTAAAAAAATCGATCCGCTGACCGGGGAAAATATGGGAAAGCTTGAGCGTTTCGACCTTTATCCCGCCAGCGGATTCATAACTCCGCGCGAAAGCATAGAGCGCGCGATTCCCGAAATCCGCAAGGAGCTTGAAGCGCGCGTAGCCGAACTTGAGTCGCAAAACAAGCTCGTCGAGGCGCAGCGCATAAGAATGCGCACCGAACAGGATTTGGATATGCTTGCGGAGACGGGTTTCTGTACGGGCATAGAAAACTATTCAAGGCATCTTGCCGGTCGGCCGGCGGGTTCGCGCCCGTGGTGTTTGTTGGATTTTTTCCCCGAAGACACGATATTGTTCCTCGATGAAAGCCACGTTACATATCCGCAAATTCGCGGCATGTACCACGGAGACCGGTCCCGCAAGGAGCGCCTTATAGAATACGGATTCCGCCTGCCGAGCGCGCTGGACAACCGCCCGCTAAGGCCGGAGGAGTTTGATTCCATGACAGGGCAGACTATTTTCGTATCGGCGACTCCCGCGCCGTTTGAGCTTTCCGTAAGCGAGGCAGTGGCGGAGCAGATAATTCGTCCTACCGGCCTATTGGATCCGGAGATGGCGGTGCGCCCGATAAAGGGGCAGGTAGAGGATTGCGCTGCCGAAATTAAGGCGGCGGCGGCCCGCGGCGAGAGGGTTTTTGTAACGACTCTAACCAAGAGAATGAGCGAGGAAATCACCGACTACCTGCGCGAAAACGGAGTGCGCGTTGAATATTTGCATTCTGACATAGACGCCATAGAGCGCGTTGAGATTCTGCGCCGGCTGCGTCTCGGCGAGGCCGACGCTCTTGTGGGGGTAAATCTTTTGCGCGAGGGTTTGGACGTTCCGGAAGTTTCTTTGGTTTGCATTTTAGACGCCGACAAAGAGGGTTTTTTGCGCAGCGCCACCAGTCTAATTCAGACAGCCGGGCGCGCCGCCCGACACGAAAGGGGAAGAGTTATACTGTATGCCGACAACATTACAGGCTCCCTGCAAAAGGCGATAGAAACCTGCGGATTGCGCCGTTCAAAGCAAATGGATTTCAACGCAAAGCACGGCATAATTCCCAAGAGTGTTTCCCGTCCCGTTCAAGAACCTCTCGTAAAGCGAAGCGATAAAATTCCTTCGTTAAAAGGCAAGGGCAAAGCCCAGTTGAAAGAGATTATAGACGGCCTGCAAAAGCAGATGCTCGAGGCCGCCGACAGGTTGGATTTTGAGCGGGCGGCCCTTTTGAGAGACCAGATAAAGCTGCTCAGAAAATAGTTTTTTACATTTTCAGAATTTGGGTTTGACGGGCGCACAAATGGCTTGCAATGAGTTAAAATAGCGGAATAATACATACTTTATGAAGAAAATATTTGCATTGGCGGTAATTGCCTTGGCTGCATTTGCGGCATTTGCTGAAATAGATCTCCAGCAGGTTGGAGAAAAGGCGCTTAAAGGCGATGTGGACGCCCAGAACGAGCTTGCCGACTATTACGCCACGGGCGACGGTAAAAAATATCCGCCTAATATGGAGCTTGCCTTAAAATGGTGGGGAGAGGCCGCAAAACGCGGCAGCGCCAAAGCCATGACGCAAATTGCAATATGCATGTTTTCCGGCACTGGAACTATGCGCGACGTTCCCGGCGCTACAGCCTTATGGTCCGAAGCCGCCAAGCGCGGCGAACCCAACGCGCAGTATTTTCTGGGAGTTTCCTATTGCAACGGTTTCGGCGTTTTGAGAGACTATCCAACGGCGGCGTTTTGGTGGGATAAGGCCGCAAAACAGGGGCACGCCAGGGCGCAGAATAATCTCGCGTTTGCGTATGCGCGCGGAGAAGGCGTAGACAGGGATTTAAAAAAGGCTTTCGAGCTTTGGAAGCAGTCTGCGGAACAGGGTAATCTAGTCGCCCAGACGTATCTTGGCTTATGTTATTTTACCGGAGACGGCGTCCAGCCGGATCCCATGAAAGCTGTAGCCATTTGGACGAATGCTTCAGAACACGGCAATATGGAGTCGCGCAGGTATCTTGGTGTGGCGTATCTGACGGGCAAGGGCATTACTCGCGACCGCAACCGCGCTTTGCAGTGTTTTGAGGCGGCAGCCGCAAGCGGCGACAAAGAAGCCCAAAAAATGGCAGACGAGCTCAGATTGGACTTGTCCGTTGAAAAAAATATTTCGGAGAAGAAAAAGGAGGGCGAAGCAAAAAAATAGTTTTTTATCCATCTCTCCGCTTCCTGCGGCTATGCGGAACTCCAGCTCGCGGGAGTTTTTTGAGGACGGATTTAATCAACGCCAGACAAAGGGAAAATTATTTTTGTGCGCTAGCGTGAAATTTTGCGGAATGGACGGCAAAATGAAAGGTTCTGTAAGAGTCCTTTATGTGCGCTGTTCCACAAAACCGCTTGTGTGAAGCCAGAGCTTAATTTAAAACTAACAATAAAATAAACAGAATATGAAATTCAATCTTCCAAAAGAGGCTTTAATGACCGTGGACGACTTGCCTTTTAAAAAGGTATCCAAAGGCAAGGTTCGCGAAAATTTCGATTTGGGCGACGAGCTGCTAATCGTTGCCACCGACAGAATTTCTGCCTTTGATGTTATAATGCCGAATGGCGTTCCCGGAAAAGGCATTTTGCTTACGCAAATTAGTCTTTGGTGGTTTGAACAGGCGGCTAAAATTATGCCAACGCACTTGGTCCCAGACCACAACAACAGAGTCCGCGAACTTTTAAAGGACTATCCGCATTTGATAGAGCGCTCCATGATAGTAAAGAAGCTCAAACCAATGCCCATAGAGGCTATTGCGCGCGGGTATCTTGCCGGCAGCGGGTGGAAAGAGTATAAGTCCACCGGAAAGTTGTTTGAGTTCGAGCTTCCCGCGGGACTAAAAGAGAGCCAGAAGCTTCCCGAACCTCTCTTTACGCCGACAACAAAGGCTGCTGAAGGGCACGATATGCCAATTACAAACGCCGAGTGCGCTAAGATTTTGGGCGGGGATTTGTTTAATCAAATTAAATCGGCTAGCCTAAAGCTTTACGAAATGGGCGCAAAAAAAGCATCCGAATGCGGCATAATTTTGGCTGACACAAAATTTGAGTTCGGCACAGATGCCTCTGGAAAAGTTTACCTGATAGACGAAGTTCTCACTCCCGATTCTTCCAGATATTGGCCTGCCGACAAGTATGAAATCGGCAAGTCGCAGCCGTCGTACGACAAACAGTACGTCCGCGATTGGTTGGAGACTTTGGATTGGAATAAGCAGGCGCCCGGCCCCGTCCTTCCTCCGGAAGTTGTAAACAACACTATAGCCTGTTACAGCGAAGCCCTATCGAAGCTTATGAAGTAGCGCGGAGATTTTTTCTAGCGCAAATATTGCAGCAGCTTTTTAGCCCCTTTCTAATTCTCCATATTGGCGAGGGGCTTTTTTTGTGCGGAGAGAAATTTTTCGTTCGGAATTTCGTTTCAAGCGGAGCTTCGGGAGATAGGGAAAATATTTTTATAAAAACGAAGGCATGCGGCTTGAAAAACATCCGCCTCGTTGCGCTGAAATCGCCGCGCGCTAGAAAAAATCTGTCGGGTCGTTCTGGAATCATCAGGCGGCTTGAGCTTTTATTTAATATCGGGTTACGCTGAAATCGTCGTGCGCTTGAAAAAAATCCGCCGGGTTGCGTTAAAATAAACGTAAGCCTTTGGCTTTTAATATCGGGTTACGCTGAAATCGCCGCGCGCTAGAAAAAATCCGCCGAATCCGTTTTTGAGGCTTTTGCCGCCGTCGGCTATTTCGCACGACGGAGGCAGCCCGAATGTTACGAAAGCCCCGGTTTGCGGATCGGTAAACGGTGAGTGTATTTTTTTTAACAAGTCTGTTTGGTCATTTGAGAGAAAATCGAATTTTGAGTAGTCGACCTCTGCGCGCTCCGGGTATTTCAGATAGGGTTTTGTAGAATCTTTGGGTTCGCCTTCGTTGTTTCTATTTTGCCTTACGATTTCTTCAGTGATTTTTTTTATTTCCGCGTTTGTGAAATGTTCCCCGGGAAATAGCAGCGCCTTTTCAAACATAAACCGGATGTGCAGGGAAGTCCTGTCGGATACGGGGAACAATAAGCCGATTCCGTCGTACTCCGCGGGATGTCTTTCCGCCATGGAAAGCCCTTCCTGCCCGCCTGTAGAGCCTCCTATGTAATAGGAATGTTTGGGAGAGCGCCCGTAAAAGGCTTGGGCGGCTTTTTTCCCGAAGCTGGTCATCATATATACGGCGTCGTGCCCGAAATCGGCGAGGACTACGTCGAGATTGTCCAGATCCTTCCACCATTCTGCAGTGCCAAGATCGCAATGCGCTGTTGCATAGCCGCTGTTTGCTCCGTTTATCACAACCGGGGTGGAAACTGCGTCTCCGATTCCTCCGTTTCCGTTGCCGAGAAACATTCCGTTCCATTTGTCGGGAGCCGGCAGAGCCAGTGCTATTTTTACTTTGGAAGGAGGTTTTGCCTGCGCCGTTACAAGCAGCATGTCAGTTGCAGCCTTAATGCGGTCCATCTCTTTCCCGGCCGGGATATGCTGCACATCGGTTATTTTTACATCGTCGAAATTCGTGTTTTTTATTTTTTCGATGTCGGCGGCCGCGCCTATGGAAATTGCGGTAGTTAAAAATACAGATAATACCAGAAATAAGTGTTTGCGCATAAAAACGGATAAAATGTAAAAAGAATTGTATTTCAACTAAATAATGAATTAGAAACTAAGTGATCTTCCCGATTGAAATACATTATGGGATAAAATTAAAATTCCTAGTAAAAGTATCAGCCTGTCGAGGCATAATACTGTATTTTTGGATATTGTCTTCTATTGGGGGAAGTTTCGCCCAAGGAATAAAATTGGATGAGGTTGAAATTGTAAATTCTAACGGCAAATTCCAAAACTGGAAAATCGAAAATACGCAAATGCAAGAATAGAGATTAAACTATTTTCCGCTTAGTATCTATTTGATACTTGATTGTATTAAGGTACTAATATTCAGAAGAAACGAAATATAATGCAGCATATGCGGGAGGTTTTAATCAACGTTTTAATTTGTCGAGAGTTTTCCCGTTAAAGTCTTTCCATTCTATCCATCCGTTGGAGCGTCGTCCAAGAATGATGGAAGAAGCCGACGATACGGATGAGAAGATTTTATTAGACTGCAATACGTAATGATCTTCGGACTTTTTTAGAGTTCCGTCCTGTATTAGGGCGTCCCGCAATGGCAGAGACTTTGTTCCCTTATGTAGTTCTAAGCTGCATTTTGCGCCTTTATATAATATGAATCCGTCTTCTAAATATTCTCCTTTGCCGATGTTTCCGTATTTATCTTTGCATACAAAGACAGAGCCGGCTTGGGCTTCCATCACTTGGAAACATTTTAATCCGAGAGTTGAAAGCAAAATTTCAATAGTACTTATATAATAATGTAAATCCGAAATAACGGGCGTAGCCAACTTAGGGCATTGGGGAATCTGTTTATTTTCCATCAATATGGACATTTCCAGATCTGCTGCCTTTTTTATAAAATAATGCTCCAGATAACTATTCTGGGGTCATCAAAGCCGTTGTCGTTTAACTTTATTGCGAATATTACGTTCCAAAAGTCTTTGTTTTTATCGTGAAGTAAAACCCTAGATTTTACATTGCCTTTGCCTATGTATATTTTGGGTTTTTCAATCTTTAGGCTGTCGGCTAAAATATAAATTCCGTTGAAATCCAGCAGCTTTTTGTTTTCGGACAGCATTGCCCTTGGAATTTGGAGTATTTCAATCTTATCCGTTGTAATAATCGCCTGCTTTACAGATTTTGGATCGCCATCAGGCAAATATATCTGAATTGTCTTGCCAGCCATATCAAAAAAGCAACAAACCGCGCCCCCACGAGGAATCGAACCTCGATTTGGCGTTTAGGAACAAATAGAATGTTGTTAGCTGCAATCAACTTGCGAAGAATTTTCGCAGTGGCAAGTCAATCCCTTACCAAGGCGCAATTTTGACAGGAAAGGATTTTGTATGAAGAACAGATCTCCTTCTTTCCCAAAAAAAGTTGCCGAGAAAAAACGCGAGCGCTGGGTCGTTTACTATTTCGACACAGACAAGCAAAAACGCTGGGCGCGCAGATTTTCCACCGAGACCGAAGCGCTCGAATTTTTCCGCGAAAAAAATGTTTACGATGAAAAATTGGGCGTTGAGGCAAACCGCATTTCGCCGACAGACAGGCGCGAGCTTGTCGAAGCTAAAATGCT
>CALXLN010000008.1 GCA_944389215.1 uncultured Opitutales bacterium | reverse complement strand
GGCTCGAGCGAGGCCGTCATGAAGTCGGAAATTTTGAGCGATATTTACGGAATGCGAATCGAGATTGAGGAGTACAAGGGAAAGAAAATTTGCGTGTATTATCAATAGTAAGAAAGGGGATATCATGAAATTGGAAAAGATAAAAATAGTAAAAATTACAATAGCGCTGACGCTTGGCATCGCGCTTGCTGCGCTGCTTTTTAGGGGCGGCGAAGGTTCCTCGGAGGCGGATGTTGCGGGCGGATTCAAGCAAAATCCGGCGCGCGTCGCCGTGCTGGACTACGGCACGCTCGATACTTTCGACGCGCTTGGCGTTGAGGCAAAACTTGCCGTGCCGAAGAGCTATATGCCCAACTACCTATCCAAGTATAAGGCTGGCGAATACGAAAATGTCGGCGGCGTAAAGGAGTTTAATTTGGAGACCATAAACTCCTTCAAGCCCGATTTAATCGTAATTTCGGCGCGCCAGCAAGACTACGAAAATAAACTTTCGGAGATTGCGCCCGTTTACTTTGTAAAGACCTCGATAGTCCAAGACCAATTTGCCGAGACAAAAAAGAACATAGAATTTTTCGGAAAGCTATTCGGGCGCGAGGAGGCCGCTAAAAAAGCGATTTCCGAGCTCGAGGCGGCCGCGCGGAAAGTGCGCGAAAAAGTTTCTAAAAATCCGCTGCGCACGCTTGTTTTGATTGCAAACGACGGGAAGCTGTCGGCTTTCGGGTCGGGGTCGCGCTTCGGTTTTGTTTACGACGCCTTGGGCTTGCCGCAGGCTGACGCTAATATAAAAGTTGGGCGCCACGGGCAGCTTGTGAATTTTGAATACATAGCAGAGGTAAATCCCGATTTAATACTGGTGGTTGATAGATCAGCCGCGATAGGTTCGGGCGCGGACAACACAAAAATATTCGACAATCCTATTGTGGCGGGCACAAATGCCGCCAAGAGCGGCAGGATAGTGAGGCTCGATCCCGAGTGCTGGTACCTTTCGGGCGGCGGCATAGAATCCATGGGAAAGATGATAGCCGAGGTGGAAAGGGCAATTTCAAAGTAAGGTATTCGATTTGTCTGTCAAACGGGGCCGCAAGGCCCCGCAATTTTTTTTGAGAGTCATTTTTCAACTTCTAATCGGGAGTTTTACTGGGCAAACATTACTATAAAGTAATGTGTTATAGGGCAATGCATATTGTTAAGAAATTCGCAACTCTTTGATTGCGTAAAAGCCGCTTCGGAGTTTTTTCGGCGGCTTTTATGTGTGTGCCTTTATGCGAAATAAATAGGCAGTGGAAAATCGAAATCCGAGGGGCAAAATCCCTCGCCTAGAGGCCGTCTTGCGGCGTCTTGTTTCGGGGCGTTTGTATGCAAAGTTTGAAAAATATAACTTGGCGAAGCCCGCTCCGGGCGCCAAGGCTCCGGCGCTTCTCAATCGCGACGCATTTTAGCGCAGGCGGCCGTTTACATATTGCGGCAAACTATCGGGAAGGCCTCGGATTTTTTGCGTTTAAGAATCGAAATAATCGGAATCGACGCGCTTTAATTTTAGCGTTTTGTAGGTGGAAATACCGACATCGTATTCTATCATTAGCTTCGCTAGCAAATCTCCATCTATCAAGATTACCTTGTGCGGAACCGATTTTGCGCATTCTATTGCCTTCGGACAAAATTTGGAAGTCGTAATAAAAACTCCCTTATTTGCGTTTTTTTCGGCTAATGCTCCTACAAAGTTCCGAATTTCTACGCCGCCGACATTATTTTGCCAACGCTTAGCTTGAATATATATGACGTCGAAACCCAACTTGTCTTGATTTATAACGCCGTCAATTCCACCATCGTTTGATTTCTGCGTGACCCTGCTGCCACCGTCAATTCCGCCGTAACCCATTGCTTCAAGTAAATCAAGAACCAAATGTTCAAATCTGTAAGGCGACATATTTGCTATATTTTCCCTCAACTCCGATGCAAGGCTTGCATTTATCTGTTCGTACGCGCTATTTATAGCCTCTTCCGCCGTTGCGTCGCAGTATAGCTGTTCTCGAAGTTCACCTTGGTTTTGCGCGCATTTGCTTCTCAAAGCGGGATATTTTTCCAACATGTACGCGCGGTTCAGAAGCTCGGTATTTTTGGATTCCGCAAGCCCCGCTTCCGTAATCTTATAGACGCTTCTTGATTCCCGCGATATCAATCCGCACCAAAATAAATATTGTTTTGCCCAAGAGACTCTGTTTTCAAAAAGGCTCTGACGGCCGCTTGGCAAGATCTCCCTACGTTGTTCTTTCGTAATATGAAAGTGCTTCGCCATAGCATCAAATATTTGAGGCATGGAGCGAGCTTGTTTGTCTTTCGCTAGAAAATCTAAAATGGGGCGGCAAAATTCAAAATATTTCGGAATATCCATATTGCGAACAGACTCGGTTGCTACTTAATATATATCGCACGATGCAAAACTTACCCGCGCCCCCACGAGGAATCGAACCTCGATTTGGCGTTTAGGAAACGCTCGTTCTATCCGTTGAACTACAGGGGCGGGATAAAGCAGTCATAAGACCAGATGGCCGCTTGAAAGTCAACTATATTTCAAGTATTAACACTTATTGCGGCTTTTTATCTATTTGCCTATTTGCGCTTTTACTTAGATGCATAATATCTTGCCTGTTTAACTATTTGTCTATTTTACCTATTTGCTAAAACAGATCGTCGTCCTCATCGGCTTCTATTCCAAGTGCCTTTTTAGCTTCGGCGATTCTATCTTTCAAGACGACGTATCGCCCTTTGCCTTTTTTCACAATTTCGTACATCGATGGGAACGTATGCACGATAAACTCCACGCGCTCGCTACGCAGACTTGAATATTGGTCAAAGAAGCTGATTTTTTTGTAGAAACCGTCGTTTTGCCGAATCATGGCGTCCATTTTAGCCCTGTCGTGTTCAATTTCAGGGAGCATTCCGCTTGAAAACAAAACCACCGA
>CALXLN010000007.1 GCA_944389215.1 uncultured Opitutales bacterium | reverse complement strand
AAAATAAAATATTTGCTCATAACTTTAGGCAAGGATGGCTCTTTCGTATTGGATAAATCCGGAAAATCGATAAGGCGGCAGGGCCGCAGGATAAACATAGTCGATACGGTGGGTGCAGGCGATTCTTTCACCGCGGCTTTTGTATGGAATATTGCCAACGGGAAAAGCATGGAAGACGCTTCTAGTGCCGCCGCAAGGCTCTCCGAATTGGTTTGCGGACGCAAAGGGGCTTTTTGCCTTTGAATTTTTTAGGGCTTAAATTTTAATCGCCAGGTGGAAACGATGCAAGCAGGCCGTTATGGAAAATTTTGCGGCAAAGTAGGCAAATCAGAAAATAGAACAAAAAAAAGCTTTCCTTTTTATTAGATGTGAACAATATACACTTTGATTTCTTTTTGTTATAAGAAATCTCAACACTCAACATCTAATTATTATGGATAAGAAAATAATCGCATTGTGCGCTATGTTGTGCGCGCATTCGGTGTTTGGCGCGGGGTTTCAAGTTTTGGAACAGGGCGCCGCAAACTTGGGGACGGCGCTTGCCGGAGCCACTGCAAATGCTGCGGGAGACGCATCCGCTGCATTTTGGAATCCTTCCGCTGCGGCTTTTCAAGATATGAAGGCGGGCGAGACGAAAATGGATTCGGCAATGACGTTTGTAATTCCGTCTTTTGAATTCAGAAATACGGATTCTTCCCCGAATTTGGGTACCAACGAAGGCGGAAATGCCGGAGAAGTTGCCTATGTTCCTAATTTCTATCTTATTCATAAGTTGAGCGAAGAATTGTATGTTACCATGTCCGGGACTTCGACATACGGGCTTGAAACCGACTATGCTAACGGTTGGATTGGCCGCTACCATGCGCTAAATTCTGATTTGATGACTTTGGATTTCAATCCCAGCATTGTTTACAAGCCGTTGGATTGGCTCTCATTCAGTGCCGGCGGTTCATTGCAGTGGATGCACGCCCAGCTCACGCAGGCTACTCCCATATATGTCGGCGGCACGTATATAACCGACGCATTGGTCGACCTAACCGGAAGCAGCTGGAGCGGCGGAGCCAATGTAGGCATGACAATTGAATACGCCGAAAACGGAAGAATCGGTTTTGGATGGCGCAGCGAAGTTTCGCATTCGCTCAGCGGGAACCAGAAGGTGAACGGTTCCATTACAAATCCGATTAACGCGGATATAACGCTGCCCCAGACATTCAACGTAGGTTTTTACCAGCGCCTTTGGGGTCCGCTTCACAGGTTTGCCGTCATGGCGGATTACGCGTGGACCGGATGGAGCAGCTTTGATATTCTGGATATAAAAAATGGAAATACGGGCGCAACCGTTGGAAGTCCTGTAAACGAGAATTGGAAAAACGTATCCCGCGTGGCTTTGGGCTTTAATTACAATCCGGCTTTTTCAAAGAATTTCGTGTTTCGCTGGGGCGCTGCGTGGGACGAGTCGCCAATTCGTTCCGCCAACTTTCGTTCAGCGCGCATCCCATGCACGGACAGGCTTTGGCTTTCGTGTGGTTTGGGATACCGCACGGCCGATATAAACATTGACATCGGCTATACCTACATTTACTTCTTGGACGATCCGGAAATACATACTGCGGGCGGTCCGACAAATTCTCTAAACGGCTATTTTGTTGGCCATGCCCATGTAGTTTCTATTCAGGCGGGCATTTATTTTTAATCTAGGGCAAAGTTATTTTTATAAGAAAAGAGCGCCGCAGGTTTAATGCGGCGCTCTTTTTTTGTAAAATTTAGATTAATGTTGTATTTTTTTTGAATATTGCATCTATTTTTTGGTTCAATATATGATAAAGATATTTTGGGGATTGTTTATTGCGGTGTTGTCGTTGCAGGTTTCAGTCGGTAAGGAATATTTCAGAATCGGCGAACCCGACGCGATGTCGCGCGAATTTAAAACTTTTGAGAACCTTGCCGATTCTCGTTATGTTTACCAGCGCTCCGAGTTGCGCGGGGAGGCCTCGGAAAAAGGAAGGGCGTTCAGGGACGTAGACAACCTTATAGGCTTTTATTCAAAGCCGGTTGTATTTGAAGTGGGAAAATCCGCTGAAAAAGATTTCCCTTTTATACATATAATAAAAGGATGGGATATAAAAAACGCTGAAATTTCGATAAAGTTCGAGGCTCCAAAGGAGCTTCCAAAAGACGTTTTTTTTAGGATAGGAATTTCCGATATGTCCGCAACGGCTCCGATTGGAATAAAGTTGTTTCTCAATTCAAAGGAAGTTGGCGAACTGAAAGGAGTCAATTTAAACGTCGGGTTTGGCGGGGCGTTGGCGTATCGTCCGCAAGCCAAAGGTATTCCACATTCTCTCGCCTTTAAAATTCCAACCGAACTGTTCAATCAGGGCGGTGAAAATGTGCTTAAAATAGTTCCCTATTGTTCAAAGAGCCCGTCGTGGATGACGTACGACTATCTGGAACTTACCGATTCTCCAAACGTCCCCCAGATAGAAGATCCGCGCGACGGCATACTAGATGAAGCCATAAAATCCATGGGGACGGAGCTGGTGGTATTTTCAACGCGCGGGGAGGGCAGGGATTACCACTGGTATTCAAATATCGGCAGAACCTGTTGGGTTAAAACAGGTGTTCCGCAAATCGACGAACGTTTTGATTGCGAAATGTTTAGCAGGCTTGGCGGAAAACTTGCCGTATACAATTTAAAAACCGGCGAAATAAAATATTTAATCGACGATCCCGACGGTTGCGTGCGCGACCATACGGTGAGTTTCGACGGAAAAAAAATTCTGTTTTCCTATCGCAAAGGCAAGAGCGACACCTTTCATTTATATGAAATAGATACCGACGGTAAAAATCTTGTGAAACTTCCGGTAGCGCGCGAGGGCGTAAACGATATAGAACCGGCCTACTTGCCCAATGGCGACATAGTTTTTGCGTCTACGCGCATGGGCAAAACCGTGCAATGTTTCTTTATGCCCGTAACCGATATCCACAGGTGGTATAGACAGGAAAATAAAATCGCCGTGTTGTCGCAAAATCCCGATGTCGACAGCACTCCAAACGTTCTTCCCGACGGAAGGATAATATATATGCGCTGGGATTACAACCAACGCAACCAGCTTGCGTTCCACCATCTTTGGGTGATGAACCCCGACGGAAGCGGAGACACCGTATATTTCGGCAATAACAAGCCCGGTCATTTATTTATTTCTCCCGCGCCGATTCCGGATGAAAACGGAGTAGTCTTCACGTTAAATTGGGGCCACAGCGGGCGCGACCATATGGGGAAAATAGCCAAACTCGTCCAGCCTTTTGATCCTAGCAATCCATACGCATTGGAATTTGTTAGCGGAGACATTGGAATGTCGTTTAACCGTCCGCAGCCGTTGGGGAACGGGTATGTGATGGCGTCGGACAAGCGCAATATTGTCATATTTAATAAGGACGGCCAGTATAAAATAGCAGGGCGCTTGCCAGATGAGATATTCAAGACCGACAAAGTCGTAAGAATGAGCGTCGTTGGCTGGAAAAACGGCCATGACAAAGTGCCCCAGGCTTGCAAAGTTATAATGCAGGGCGCAATGCCGTTAAAACCGCATCTTCCTGCGGTCGTCCGGCCTGACTTCTCCGATCTTGAAAAGAAGACAGCCACTGTTTTTTTGCAAGACGTATATCACGGCAGAAATATGGCGGGAGTAAAGCGCGGGTCAATCGACAAGCTCTTGGTGTTGCAGGTATTGCCTACTCCCGTTCATTATAACGGAGGCTCAAATCCTTTAAACCGGGTCGGAGGGTTTGCGTTGGAAAGAATTCTCGGAACAGTGCCTGTCGAGTCCGACGGTTCGGCGTTTTTCGAGGTTCCGTCGCAAAGGGCGCTGGCTTTTGTGGCTTTAGATAAAAATTCCAATGCCGTAAAACGCATGCAGAGTTTTGTAAGTTTTGCTCCCGGGTCGAATACAAGTTGCATAGGCTGCCACGAGTTTCGCACGGAAGCTCCTCTTCCCAAAAAGGGAAATCCCATGGCTTACGCAAAACTTTCCAAAATAAAGCCGCTTGATATAAAATCTCCAATAGACTACCGCACCCAGATACAGCCATTGTTGGATAAATACTGTTTAAAGTGCCACGATTATAAAACGCATTCGGCGGGAATTTTGCTGGACGGAGGATTAGGGGCTAATTTCATTCATTCATACATAGCCTTGGACGAGCGGGGGCAGCTTTGCACCGGCAGAAATGAATTCGGAGATATGCCGCCGTATACTTTTGGTTCGGGCTCAAGTTTGGTATTGAAAAAGTTTGATAAATCCCATTGCGGGTTTGAACCGTCGGCGGAAGAAATTGAAATTCTGAAGCGCTGGCTGGATACTGGGGCCATGCAAGTCGGTGCCTATGCTGCTTTAAATACTGGCTTCTTGCATACTTATCTGCAAGGCGGCGCAGTAAGGCTAGAAGACAAAAATCCTGAAAATCCTGCGGCATACGAGGCCGTGGAGAACGCTTGCGGCAAATGCCATATCGGCGACGCCGCGATTCCTCGCAGGCCTTTTGAGCCTAAGCAAAATTATGGAGAAACGATTTTCGACTACAGAACCGCATTTGAAAATCCTGCCGTGAAAAAAATAAAGCATCCGGCGGATGGCGGAAAATTCGAGGAATCAAAAATTATTTCGGATTTGTTATATAATTTCAGCGAGCCTGAAAAATCGCTGATACTGACTATTCCTTTGGCGAAATCCGCGGGAGGCTCGGCGGAAGGGCTTGAAAATAAGTCGCATCCGGTTGTTTTTAAAGATAAATCTGACAAAAATTACGCGGCGATTCTTTCGGCCATAACGGCAGCTTCAAAGATTCTTAAAGAAAAGTCTCCATTTTGCGATTCTTGCGATTTTAGGTCAACTCCGGGGTACGTAAAAAAACTGAAAGATTTGAAAATTCTTCCGCCCGATTTTCCTTTGGATGGAAAAATTGAACCAAGAAAGGCCGATTCAATGTATTTTGAATGGCTGGACAACAACAGCGTCATTGATGTAAATTGACGGCGCTTGCCGAAAAAATCAATTTATGTGTTATCCTTTGTGTCGGAAGGCAATATGAATTGCAGGCGTTTTTAACGGGCGTTTTCGGCACTTCCAAAAATTTTTCCCAAAAAAACGACACAGTGCCTGCGGCGGCGTATAAGACTGTCTGTATGCGCGCAGTCAATATGTTGTTTATTTCCCCAAGAAAGCAATTGCCTGTTCAACCGCTTTGTCCATATCCAAATATTTATAGCTGCCGAGGCGCCCCAAAAAGAAAATATTTCCTATGGATTTAGCCGATTGTACATATTTATCGTATAGCGAGAGGCTTTCGGAAGATATTTCGGGATAGTATCTGTCGTTTTTCCCGATTTCAAATTTTTCAGGATACTCGCGCGCAATGACGGTTTTTGGGGATTTTTCGTTGAGGTAATATTTGAATTCGTGGATTCGTGTAAAGTCGTAGTTGCACGGATAGTTTATGACACTGTTGTTTTGGTAATATTCGGTGTCTAGAACTTGAGTTTCAAATTTAAGGCTTCGATATGGCAGTGTTCCGTACTTGTATCCGAAAAATTCGTCGATAGGGCCGGTGTGGAAAATTTTTTTAAACTTGCCGCAAGTATCCGGAGTAACAACGCAAAGGGCTTCGCAATCGAGTTGCACTTCTATGTTTGGGGCATCCAGCATTTTTTCTATAAGCTGCGTATATCCCTGCATGGGAATTCCCTGGTATTTATCTTCAAAATAGCGCGGGTCTCTGCCTATTAAAATCGGAATGCGCGACGATATTGAAGAATCCAGTTGTTCAGGAGTTTTTCCCCATTGTTTTAGGCTGTAGCCATAAAATACTTTTTCATAAATAAAGTCGGCCAGAAACTTTTAAGTCGGAATCTTTTTGCCTGCGGAATTCCAGAATGTTGACTTTTGAATTGTAGTCGAATTCGGCGACAAGTTTTTTTTGCAGCTTGTCGGATAAAAATTTGGGGAACAAATCGCTTATTGTATCGAGATTAAACGGAATATGCGTCTCAATTCCGTCTATAATAATATTCACCCGGTGCATGTAAGTGTTGAATTCCGTGAATCTGCGCAGAAAATTCCACACTCCCGAATTCTTGGTATGGAAAATGTGCGAACCGAATTTATGCACCGTTATGTTGTTTTCATCTTTATAATCATAGGAGATTCCGCCTACATGGCTGCGTTTGTCCACAACCAAAACTTTTTCGCCGGCATCAGACAGAATGCGGGCGAGCGTCGCCCCGGAAAATCCGGCGCCTATGACCAAGTTTTTATCCTTCATGGTCTCCGTCGATTTTTGAAGTTTGCTTTTCGTAGAGGTGGGCGTAGAGCGGACAACGGGAAATAAGTTCCTGGTGCGTCCCGAAGTCGATTATTTTTCCGTCTTCAAAAACGATTATTTTCTGAACATTTTTTATGGTGCTAAACCTATGGGCGATTATCAGCATAGTGCGGTTTTTCATGAGTTCGTCCACGGCTTTTTGGATAAAGGCTTCGCTGTTTACGTCGAGTGCCGAAGTCGCTTCGTCTAAAACAAGGAAGGGCGGATTTTTTAGGAACACCCGCGCCAAGGCGATTCTTTGTTTTTGGCCTCCGGAAAGCCTGTCGCCGCGTTCGCCTACTACAGTGTTGTAGCCTTCGTCCAACTCTAGTATAAAATCGTGCGCGTAGGCCATTTTTGCGGCGGCTTCTATTTCTTCTTTAGTGGCGTTTGGACGCGCTATCAATATGTTGTTGTAGACTGTATCGTTAAATAGAACGGGATATTGCGGAACGCTCCCGAGATTTTCCATAAAATCTTTTATGCGTATATCGCGCAAGTTTATGCCGTCTATTTTCACCGATCCGCTTATGGGGTCGTACAGTCGCATGGCGAGTTTTGCAAATGTGCTTTTCCCAGCTCCGCTTGCTCCTACTAAAGCGCAGCTTGTTCCGGCGGGAATCGTTATATTGGCGTTCTTTAATACGATTTTTTCATTGTATGAGAAATTGACATTTTCAAAGGAAATTTCTCCTTTTATTTTAGGAAGCTTCACGGGATTTTTAGGTTCCGGCACGGTGGATACGTAATCTAGAATATCGCTGATTCTGTCTACCAGCGGCATAATTTTTACAAAATCCGTAGACATTCTCACTATGCGTTTGATTGGGTCTATCGTAAAATACAAAGCTATTCCTATGGCGGAAAAAGTAGGGAAGAAGAAAAATAAAAAATAGGCGTAAACGAAGGTTATGGAGACCATTGTGGCGGCTAGGAATTCCATGAACGGCTGCTGCATTAGTTCGTATCTGGCTATATTGAGGGAAAACCATTTAACGTCGCGGTTTATTTTGTCGAATTTCTCTTTTTGCGCGTCTTGGAGGTTGAAAACTCTCACTTCATGGACGGCGTCGACATTTTCGGCGAAGGTTTGCGCCATTTCGCTGAGGCCGGATTGGGCTTTGCTTGCAAAGAATTTAAATTTTTTGCGTATTAACTGCACCGGAAGTATGCAAAACGGAACGGCTGCAAAAAATACTAGCAGAATGGCGACTTGTCCTTTTGTATAGCAGAGGAAAAACAGAAACGCCAATGCTCCGACAACCTGAAGCGGCTGCCTGAATATTTCCGCCGAGAAAGACAGCAAAACGGTTTGTACGGCGGCAGTGTCGTTTGTAAGGCGCGTCAGAAGGTCTCCGGTGTTGAATTTTTCAAAAAAGGCGATTGGATACCCCTGGATTCTGTCGAAAATGTCCTGTTTCAGCCTGCGCAGTATTTCCAGGGAAGTAAAAGTCATAAGGTATCCGCTCAAGTATCCGAAAATAGCCCTTAATCCGAATATCGCAGGCAGCATTGATGCAATCATTAAAATATATTCCACCGAATGCGGCGTTCCGCCCTGGTCCATAAATATCTGCCGCAACACTTTGTCGAAAATAACCGGCATTCCGAACCCGCTGCAAGCGCCGAATATCGCCCCGAATATCACAGCTGCAATCAGGTGCAATATGCACGGTTTTATATAAACGTAGAATTTGAATAATTTTTTCATTGGCAATATTAGTGCGCTTTTAAATTTTATTGGGAGTTTTTGGGAAGTTTTTAATTTTATTCAAAAGCAAAGACTAGCAATAAAGGCAGTTCGTATTCAATCTAATTTTACCGGAGCTTTAAAGTGGCGGAGAATTTTTTCACAAGCAGTTTTATTTTGAAAAACGCGCATAGAAAGGGCGGAAACTTTCCGGCCGCAAAGAGCCGCAAACTATTCTTAAAAAATTTGCTTCTAGAAGCTTTCGGAATTTGCGCGGCGGCGTACCACCGGCGTGTAAGCTGCAGGATGGAGGAAAGGTTTTTCAAAGAAGCTGCTTCAAAGGATAGTTTTAAATATACCAGCGAACGTCTAAGCAAGCAGGCTAGGATGTCCGGGTTGCTTATGTTTTTGGATTTTAAAAAAGCGCAAATTTCTATCGAACGCAATATGGGCATTTGCGGGGTGGATATTTTTTCGTAGTCGAGCAGATATGTTTTTCTCCAGTGGTAGTATGCTTTGTCGATGTAGAATATCCTTTTTGCCGCGCACATAGTGGCTACTTGAAATAGGTTATCCTCCCAACCGCGAATTTTTTCGGGTTTAAAGTTTATTTTATTGTCTTGAAGAAATTTGCGCTTGTATATGCACGACCATATGCTTGGGTGGCGGGCGAATATTTCCGGATGTTTGCCTATGTCGAAAGTTTCCGTTTCCTTTATGGTCAAACTGCGCAATTTCTCGCTGCGCCTGCGGGCGGTGTCCGTAAGCTCCCAAAAGGCCGATTTTACAATGTCGGCGTTGAAGTTTTTTGCGGCGACATATAAATCTTCAAACATTCGTTCGTCGATAAAGTCGTCGGGCTCCACCAGGGCTATATAGTCGCCGGAACAATTTTCCAAAGCAAGATTGCACGCGGAGGCGTATCCGCCGTTGTCCCTGTGAAAAACTTTTATTCTGCAGTCCCGCTTTGCGTAGTTGTCGCAAATTTTCGGTGAAGAATCGTCGGAACCGTCGTTTACAATAATTACCTCGAAATCTTTTAAAGTCTGCCTCGAAATAGAATCGAGACACTGTCCAAGATAGTTTTCGACGTTAAATACTGGAACTATCGCCGATATTTTACAGGTGGTTGAGCTTTTTTGCATACACGAAAATAATTCCGAAAAGCAGGTATGTTTCTTTTAGATTTGCCACGTCGACTCTAGTTCTAAAAAGCGGTATTCCAGCAAATTCAAAGACTTTCTTGGTAACCAAAGTTTCCTTTTTTGGAATTTTAACGCCGCGGTCCAGCATGAATTTGATTGCGGCGCTTCTTACCGCATAGCGTTCGCGTTGCCGTTTGGCCGAAGGGCGCGAAGATACTATGCTTCCTTTTCTTTTAACGTAATAGTATTTCGCCTGCTCGACAGTTGCTATTCGCTTGGAATGCCAGAGGATTTCGATGCAAAACCTGACGTCGTCGCACCATGAAACGCGTTCAAAAACTATCTTGTTTTCGCGAATTAGCGAAGTTTTGAACATTTTGTTTATGACGCCGTATTCGGGCGGGCAGTTTGCGGCCGCGAAAATTTCAGTTTTGTCTTCGTAGGCGCGCGTTCCTATGTAATTTGTTCTTATTTTGCTTTTGCCGTTTTTTATTCTTATTAGGGTTGCGCAGGCTATGTCCGCATTGTGCTTTTCCGCGGCTTCCAAAAGGTTTGAGACATAATTTTCGTCGACGTAGTCGTCTGGGTCGATGAAACAGATGTATTCGCCTTCAACAAGTTTAAGGGCGTTGTTTCTGGCTGCAGGACACCCCGAATTATTTTGGATTACAACTTTAAAGCGCGGATCGTTTTTTTTCAAATTCTTTGCATATTTGCGCCGAGTTGTCGGAGGCCCCGTCTACGACGCATATTATTTGAAGGTTTTTGTGCGACTGCCGCGCTATGGCATTCAGAGATTTCGGCAGATACTCTGCCACGTTGTGGATAGGCAGCACTACCGAAACTTTTTTTGATTGAATACACATATTCCTTTAAGCTAATTAACGTAATTTTCCTGACAAGTTAAATCGGCATAATTTTTCTGTATAAACGGAATTTTGGGAATTTTTCTGCGTTTGCGCTGTTTTATTTCTTGCCTCAAGCTTTCAAATTTGTTCTTTTATAAAAAATGGTTGAAAGCTTCGTTCTTTTGCGCGGTTTTTCTATCGTTTATATAAAATGCAATCCTATCGGCATACTTTTTGTTTTAGTGCATGTTTAATAAAAAAAGATTTAAATCATTTTAATTTGTCATGTCCGCATATGCGTATTTTTGAGGTTTGGGCGCGATTTTGCGGACGTTTTCTGTATCGTTTATGATATTGCAACCACATTATATCGTATAACAGATTGTTATGAAAAAGACGTCGACATAAAAATTTTTGTTTCCAACAGAATAGATTTGGACTCCAAGCAAATCGACAATCCGCTTTTAGTCCCGGTGCGTTGCGGAGCAGTCTTCGACGAAAGGGAAAATATCGGGATGCTAGGCGACAACACCGGCGACAATATTTCCGGCAAAAGAATGTCTTTCAACGAGCTCACCGTTCAATATTGGGCCTGGAAAAATCAGAAAGCCGACTATTGCGGGATTTGCCATTACAGGCGTTTTCTTACGTTTAATCCTCTAAAAGAACCAAAGTCTTTTGAAGAAAGAAACAACGGCTGCATTTCTTTCGACAGGCTTTCGGAGGAAAATATACAAAAGTGCGGATTGACAAAAGAAAGAATGCTCGCCGAAATACCGAAATGCGACGCCGTATTCATAGAGCCCATCGACCTGAAAAACCATGGCGGGATAAGCAACTACCAGGCAATGAAAAATTGCCCCGAATACCACAATATCAAGGATGTTGACGCGGCTATATCTATAGTCAAAAAAAGGCATCCTGAAATGGCTGATATTGCCGACGAGTACATGTTTAAATACAGATATTCCTACCTGTATAATTGTTTCGTCATGAAGTCCGATTTGTTCGACAAATATTCCGAATGGCTCTTTGGAATACTTTTTGAACTGGAGCCTGAATTGGAAATGTCGCACTACACTATGCAGCAGTATAGGACTCCGGGAACCATAGCGGAAAGGCTTTTGGGTATTTACATACTTTACCTTGAGCGAAAAACCGATTTGAAAATAAAGCACGTTCCCCTTGCATTCTTTGAAAATACCGACGGCGATGCGGATCTGACTCCGGCATTTGAAGGGGACAGCATTCCGATTGTTTCAAATTTTAATAATAATTACGCGCCGGTGTTTTTGGTGTTTTTGCAGTCTTTTATCGAGGCGATGGACAGGACGAAAAATTACGATTTTATAATATTGATAAGCGATATTACGTCCACTTCAAAAAAATACATTTCAGATGCAATTTCTCCGTTCAGGAATATTTCAATTAGGTATTGCAACCCGAACTACATTTTAAAGGATGTCGACAAGAAAGTTTTTCACGAATGCTACACTTCTGATTTGTATTATCGGATTACTATTCCATACCTATTGGAACGATACGACAAAGTTATTGTTTTAGATGCCGACACCATATGCAAGCGCGATATCAGCAGCCTTTATGAAATAGATGTGTCTGATTATCTATTGGGCGCCGTAAAAGATACTGTTATGCAGGGATATTTAAACGGAGCCCGCGGAGAATTTCTGCCGTATCTTGGAAATAAATTAAAGCTTTCAAATCCTTACGATTATGTAAATACCGGTGTCTGCGTGATGAATTGCCGCGCTTTCAGAAAGCTGTATACAAGGGAATACATTGTAAATTTCATATCCAACAATATATCAAAAGTTTATATATACGAACAAGATATGATAAATAAACTGTGCGACGGCAAAATAAAATTCATAAATCCCGCATGGAATTATTTTGCAGTTACTTCCGATTTTATAAAAAAATGCATTACCCTCAGCGGCATGGAGTGCAGAATCGGGTACGAAAAGGCAAAGCTTTCCCCGTATATAATTCATTATGCGGCAGTTCCCAAGCCGTGGAACAATCCCGACGTAGAGTTCGGCGACCAATGGTGGCACTACGCCAGAAAGACTCCATGCTACGAATCTTTCTTAAAAACAATGGCGGAATACGCCGTCCATTGCGCATTATTCCCGCCGCCTCCTCCCAAGAAAAAATCTGTGCTTAAATATTACAAGTACAAGATTTTCAGGCACATTATGTTCGGTGAAATAAAGCAGCGCTACGAAAGAAAATACCGCGAGATGAAGAAGTTTTTCAAGCGAAGTTGAGTTTGTTGGAATTGCGGCGGATTATCGGCAGAGTTTTAACCTTGTTCAAGCGCCGCGTCCATTCCGTCCTCAAAAGCTTGGTGCGTCCACATATAATCCCATTTCCCAAAGCGCCCGATACTTTTTATTCCTACAGAATTTAGGTAATCTATTACGGTTTTCCGGTTTTTATAAATGTTTTTGTCGAATATTATATTCGCGTATTTTTCAAATCTGACATCTTTTACAAGAATGTCTTTTGTTGTGAAAAGCCCCATTTCGACCAGCTTGCCGACGGTCTTTTCCAATATTTCGTCGGGAGCCGGAATCCGAGATTTGTTTGAAAAAAATATTTCCGCCTGCAAAGAACTGCAGTTTTTCGGCGCGTTTTCCGGAGATTTTAAACTTGGAGAATATACCCTGCTTGGCGGTATGTCTTCGTCGTAAATATAAAACCAAAGATGCCTTGCGACATCCGCCCGGTTAAATCCGAGCGACACCATGTATCCGCTTGTAAACATCAGATTCTTGGACGCTGAAATGACTTTTTTGGGGACTTTTTTCAGCATGCCGATAATTTCTGTAAGAGGTATTGAGGAAATCAAGCGTCCGTATTTTACCGAAGATCCGTCCGAGAAGAAAACGGTTTTTGAATCCGTGTCGATAGAGACAGCCTCTTTGTTGAACGCGATGTCGATTGGTTTTCTGCAAGAATCCAATATGCTTCTGAATCCGCCTTTTATTGGGTAGCGCATATATTTTGTATAGTAGAAATTTTCTTCTTGCTCTTCAAAGGCGCCTTTTAGAATTTCAGCCAAAGAGGGTGAATGCATTCTGTTGCCGACCCATTTTGTTTCTAGATTTTCAGGTTCCACCCCCCAATATTTTCGCGTATATTTAAACGGAAAATTTTCGGCGAAATAATTGCCGTATTGAACTTTCAGCCATTCGGCGTAGTTTTTTATCGCGGAAAAAGCTTTTTGGGGCCTTTCGATAAAATCGGATATTATTTTGATTTTTTCATCAGTAGGCAGCGGGGCAAGGTTGTTTTGCGCTGGATGTTTTAACCAGAATCCTTTGTAGTAATTGCTAGACACCGGCGGATGCTCTAAAAGCGGAGATGATTTTTCAAATATGGATTTAATATAGGAATTGTCGGTGAAGGTAAAATGGACAAACTTGTCGAATCTAAATCCGCCCAGCGTAAAATTGCCGCACAACCCGCCCCAGTCGCCGTTTTTTTCGTATACGACGGAGTTTTTGCCGTTTTTTTTCAAATGGTATGCGGCCGAAATTCCCGCTATTCCCGCGCCCAATATAACGTTCTTCACTATTTGCCTTTGTTTTGGTGGGCGATAATCTGTTTTTGGCAGAATTCAAACATATCGCATTCTTCCAAGGCTTGCTTGTACCAGTCTACGGTAAATTCTATCGCTTCGCAAAAAGAAAGTTTTGCCTGCCAGTTTAATAGCTTGTACGCCTTCGTAACGTCTAGGCTAAGGAGCGTGTTTTCGTGCGGCATGTCTTTTTTTGACGCGTCCACTAAATTGCCTCTGCCGTAATATTTAACCAAGTACTCTACAACCTCCCAGACTGTTTTGTTGCATTCTATTTTAGGTCCGAAATTAAACGCGTCGGCAAACTTTACGGGGTCTTTCATTAACATTTCGCCAACTTTTAAATATCCGCTCAGAGGCTCCAATACATGCTCCCATGGGCGCGTGGCGTTGGGGCTGCGGATTTCTATGACCCTGTTTTCTTCGATGGCCTTTATGCAGTCTGGAATCAGCCTGTTGTCCGACCAATCTCCTCCGCCTATCACATTTCCGGCTCTCACCGATGCTACCGCTTTGCCGTGTTTCGCGTAGTCTTTAGGGTTGAAGTACGAGTTCCTATAGGAAGAAATCATCAGCTCCGCGCAGCCTTTTGAAGAAGAGTAGGGGTCGTATCCCCCCATTCTGTCGGTTTCCTTGTAGCCCCATATTTGCTCGACATTCTCGTAGCATTTGTCCGAGGTAATCATTACAACCGCTTTTACCGACTTTGATTTTCTGGCAGCTTCTAAAACATTCAGCGAACCCATCAAGTTTGTTTCATATGTATATTTTGGATTGGCATAGGCGGTTCGCACCAAAGCTTGCGCGGCTAAATGGAACACTATTTCAGGTTTGTATTTTTCAATTGCCGCTTCAAGGGAATCGGAATCTCTTATATCGCCCCTCAAATCCGCAAAAATGTGCCTATCCAAGTGGGAGGCCGCATAGTTTCCCCGTGGAGAATACGGCTCAAGCGCGTATCCGACGACCTTGGCTCCAAGCATTGTAAGCCATATGGACAGCCAGCTTCCCTTGAAGCCGGTATGTCCGGTTACCATTACCACTTTGTCTTTATATACATTATTGTACATCGGCTGTTCTTTGTAAATTTTGTTTCTTCCACCATTCGATTGTAGAACGCAATCCTTCTTCCAGCGTGTATTTAGGAGACCAGCCAATGGATTTAAGTTTTTCATTGCTGCCCACAACCAAATTGTCTTCAAAAGCGGCAGGTATCGCGCCCCATAATATATTGCCTTTGAAATTCGTAAGCTTTGCTATCAAATTGACTATGTATCGCAGCTGCAAAGGCTCCCCTGAACATATGTTTACGGCGCCCTCGATTTTACTTTCGAAGACTGCTGCAATTGCGCCGGCTGTGTCTTCAACGTGCAGATAATCCTGGTATTTTAGGCAGTCGCTAACTTTAACATCTTCGCCCTTCAGGCACGAGTTTATTACTGTCGGCATAAGTCTTTGGGGCTTTTCGTTGGGGCCGTAAAGATTAAAAATCCTAGGCCACTTAAATTTTATAAGATTTTGCGAGCAAAAAACCTTGGCAATATTATACACTGCGTTTTTTGAATTGCCGTACATCGTTTTGGGGTCGGTAGGGGTTTCATCCTCCAATAAGTATCCGTATTTGTATTCATATTCCGAAACAGTTCCTGCGCCCATAAAAACTTTTCCCCCGTTTGAGGCGAAACTTTTTAGCAGATTCAGTGTGGCAACCGTCCAGTCCAAGTTTAAATTTGAAGTATGGCATTTAGGCCCGACATACCACGCCAAATGAATCAGCGACTCAAATTTGTTTTTTTTGAGAAAATTATCGACGGAATTGAAATCCATTAGATTTATTTCATGCACCGCGGCTATGTATTTGCATTTATTCGGAAACGGCGGTATTGCGGCCAAATGGATTTCATATCCTTTTTTTGCTAATTCTCCGACTACATTGCTTCCTATGAACCCGGTTCCGCCGGTTATCAAGACGCGTTTTTGCATTTTTTCCTCCTATCTGCCGGCAAAAGTATTTTGATTGTCCCAAACTTTCCATGGGGCGTTTCCGCTTTCCCAATATTGGTTGAGTTCGGTTTTATCGCGCATTGTGTCCATCGGGCGCCAAAAGCCGGAGTGCTTGTAGGCCTGAAGTTTTCCGTCGGCGGCGATTTTTTCCAACGGGCGGCGTTCAAAAGTTTCATAGTCGTTGTCCGGCTCTATATAATCGAATACTTCCGGTTCGCATACGAAAAATCCCCCGTTTATCCATGCTCCGTCGCCTTGGGGTTTTTCCTTGAACGAAGATATTGTATTGTCTTCGGTTATATTTAACGCGCCGAACCTTCCGGATGGTTGGACTGCGGTCATTGTGAGGATTTTACCGGAATTTTCGTGGAATTTTAGAAGCTTGCGTATGTCGACATCGCAAACGCCGTCGCCGTATGTAAGCATGAACCGTTGGTTGCCTACAATTCCTGGGCTTTTTTTATCCGGCTTCCTGTCATGGTGTTTTGTCCGGTATAAAGCATTGTAACTTTCCATGGCTCCGTCCTGATTTTATGGAGCTTCACGGAGTTTGAAGCCATATCGACGGTTACTTCCGAATATCTTTGGTAGTAATGGATAAAATAGTCCTTTATCATGTGGGACTTGTATCCGGTAAGTATGACAAAATCGTTAAACCCGTAATGGGAATAGATTTTCATTATGTGCCACAAGATGGGATAACCGCCTATTTCCACCATGGGTTTGGGTTTGTAAACGGTTTCTTCTCCCAGCCGCGTGCCAAGGCCTCCTGCTAAAATAAGGACTTTCACCTCTTATAGAAAACATTTAATTATTGAAATAATTAGAGTCGTTATTCCATTATGAATCAAGCTATTTCTTCCCGGGCGTATATATGTTCAAGCGGGTTTAATAGATATATAGAATGAGGGCTCAGACAGGATGTGGAAGTGTTGTTATGTTACAACTTTCAGCCGAGATTGTTCGACCGATATTCGTGGGGGTCTTTTTCATCCTGAGTGCGCGCCGCAATATTCTGAGCCGGAGCGGCAAATATTGCAATGCCCGTAAAGATTAGATCGACCCCCACGAGCGTGCCTATAAACCATAGCCCCGTGGAAATGTTCGCCAAAATAAGAGCTCCCAGAATAAGCGTAATAATACCGTTTAAGAGCATGAGAGCATGTCGTTTTTTTAGGGTATTTGCCCAATACAGCAATATCAGCACTCCTTCCATAAGGAACATAATTCCTAATGCTATCATAACTGCCGCCGTGCCGCCCACGGGATTGCAGAACATGAATATTCCTCCCGCCGCATACAACGCAGAGATGCAAAGGTAATATATTTTATTCCAAAGCCCTTCTTCTGACGGAATTTTAACCAGGGCAAAAACTGCTCCCGTTATGAGCCCGGCTCCGACCATTATTTCTATCCAAATAGAAGTTATTATTGGATAGCATATGCATACCGCGCCTATTACTGCAAATAAAGCCCCTATAATTTTTGCAGTTGAAGTTTTCATTGTTTAACCTTTTTTATTTTATCGGAATTAAATCTTTGCCGCTAAGAAGGATAAAAAACCTAATCTTTTGCGGTTTTATCCGAAGATATTATAAGCGCGGCAAATTCCGGCACTTGAAGCGTGGGTTTTCAATGGAATTTTAGCGCATTTTTCGGAAAATTTTATTGTGGAAAATTCCCGGATTCTTATATTCAAGAACATAATATTTAGCCTTATGAAATCTATAAAATATATTTTGCCGGCGCTCGCGTTATTCGCGGCGCAGTTTTGTTATTCGGCTGGCCAAGATTCCTCCGCGCCTTCCTCTGCGCCGACCCCGGCGGTTGCAAGCGCCGCGGAAAGTTCGAATAAAAGCGCGGGCGTAGACAATAAAATTTCCTCTTCGTCCGAGGACGAGCGCGCGGCTCGAAAAGCTAGAATAGAAGAGCTTAAAAAATCCAATCCGTCGCTGATTGCAGCCAGCAGGAACGCGCTCCACGACACAAAGACATTAAAGGAGTTTACAGAGGCTATAACAGAATACTTTTGCGCGGTAAATCCAAGCATTGGAAGCGTTCTGGAATATTCTGTATTCGGTGTAACCGTCATAAGGATATTGGTTGCGATTTTTGTGGTAGCAGTTGCACTGGCAGTTCAGTTCGTATTGGTGTATGTATTATTGAGCAGGCTTTCCAAATATATAGGAAATGTAAAATCTTCCACTTTAAAGCACTTTTTTGACAAATTGCGCAAGCCGATTGCCTTTATAATAATCCTCATGGGAATAAAGGCGGCATTGTATGTGCTGACGGACAATATCGGTTCCATTCTCCTATTGGGCAGGGTATTTTGGGGGCTGCTGAATTTGATGATATTTTGGATTATCGCCATTGTCGGCGATTTTGCTTTTGACGTGCTTACGTCAAAATTTTTCAAACGTCCTTCCGCGGCGATAAACATGATTGATTTGGGCCGCAGGTTGTTCCGCCTGTCTCTTGTAATAATCCTATTGCTGATACTAATGGATTTGTGCGGCGCAAATGTAAATGCGGTGCTAGCCTCCCTGGGGATAGGCGGCGCAGCTTTGGCTTTTGCGTCGAAGGATACTATTGCAAACTTTTTCGGCTCGGTTTCGTTGGTCGCGGACAGGCCTTTTGCAATAGGAGATTGGATTGTGGCGGGGGATGTTGAGGGTGTGGTAGAGGCCATCGGAATACGTTCAACGCGTGTCCGCACATTTCCCAAGACAGTAATTTCCATTCCCAATTCAATATTGGCAAACGAATCTATAAACAATATGTCAAAAATGCCCCTGCGCAGAAACGATTTTGTAGTGGGTCTGACGTATTCGACGACTCCGGACCAAATTCTAGAGGTCGTGGAAGACATAAAGAAAATACTGATTGATAATCTTGAAGTGGACAACAATACTTTTTCGGTCCAGTTTGTGGATTTCGGCGCGTCTTCTTTGGATATAAAAGTAGTTTACTATGCGCGCACGTTAGGGTACGACGAAAATGCAAAAACCCGCCAGGACATAAATATTGCCGTGATGAGGGCTGTTTTGGCAAGAGGGTTGTCGTTCGCGTTTCCTTCGCGTTCCTTATACTTTGAAAATCCCATCCCCAAAGCGTAAAATTGCGCCGCAATTAAAATTAAAAAGCGCGGAGTTTTTCTCCTCGCTTTTTTTGTTTTATCGCCATGCGTATATAACCAAAAATGATCGGCTTTTTACAAAAGGCGCAAATTTTATTGGCGGTATACTGCAATTTATTGCTTTATTCTCCGCGCAGGCACGCCCTCGCGCGTCATTTTAATTGGGGCAATTGTTCCGTCTGGATTGAATTGCATTTTTTCAACGCACGTTACCCTGTGGTTTGGAGATTTGTTCGGCACCGGGCGCCTATGGTAAAATATGTACCAATCGTCAGTGCCGGGAATGTTTAGAACCGAATGATGCCCGGCTCCCGTTGCGATTGAATCGTCCGGAACGATAAGTTCAGATATCCTTTTAAACGGCCCAAACGGAGTGTCTGCAATAGCGTAAGCGATTTTATACGAGCTGTCCGTCCAATTTCCCTCCGACCACATAAAATACCATTTGCCTTTGCGCTCAAACATTACGGAACCTTCCTTGTAGTTTTCCGGAGTTATGTTTTTAAAGGTCGAGCCGTCAGGAAAGGGAACTACGGACTTAAAGTCGTCGGCAAGCTTTACCAAGCAACATCTATCCCATCCTCCGTAGATCATATAATACGAACCCTCGTATTTGAATACGTATTGGTCTATTGGTTGGGCATTATTTCTGAAATCGGAAATAAGGGGTTTGCCGATAAGGTCTTCGTATGGACCTTCCGGGGAATTCGACACTGCAACGCCTATGCCGCCGTATTGATCTTCTTTGGCGTACTCGGGTTTCCAACCCTTGTAGATTGGCGACAATGGGTTGTTCCCGGAAAAGAATAAATAATATTTGCCGTCTTTCTCAACGATTGCCGGAGCCCACAGCGCTTTTCGCAGCCATTTTACTTTTGAGTTGTCTATGATGTTTGGATGTTTTTTCCATACGACCAAATCTTCCGAGGAAAACGCGTCGAATGAAATTTGATCTTTAAATTCTTTAGACGAAGTTGGAAACACCCAATAAACTCCGTCGAATAAGGCGACTTCCGGATCGGCGTACCAGCCGTCGAATATGGGATTACCCGACATTTTTTTAGCTTGTTCTTCCGGCGATTCGATAGAACATGCGCAAAACAGCGCGCAAATTGACGTTGTAATTGCTGCAATTAAAAAACTTTTACAGATCATTGAAAAATTAAAGCTCAAGAGTTGTTTAAATTCAAGCCGTTTTTTGACGTTTTGAATTATCCGCGAGAAAGTGCGGTCTGCACTAAATTGCTTGATAATATTTAAAGCGATATTTTCCTAAGTAAAACTATTTATGAAAAAATACGCACCTTTCATTTTTGCCGTCTTTTCTTCCGCTAATTTATGGGCGCAGGTTTTGGCGGGTTCGTCGTTTTTCGACGAGATAGTTTCAGATTGGCATATGGGTTTATCAGCCGACTTCTCAACATCCGCCGCTATACCGTCCTCCATATCATCCGGAGGGAATGGCGATATGGGCGTGTATCAAGCCGCGGGAGTCATAAAATTCCAGGGGGCTCATAAAAATAGGAGATTTTTAAACGTAGATGCGGGATATGAATACAGCTATTTTGATTTTAGCGATTTTGAATCTAATTTTGCCTCCACGGACAAAACTTTTGCAAGATTGTTTTTCCAGCAGAAGATAGACGATAATTGGAGCGCTTATACGGTTGTTTCAGGGGCATTTAACGCGGCCCAGTCGGCGGATATGTCGGACGGCCTAAATTTTTTTGGGGGCGCCGGAGTGGGATACGCCTTTAACGACAGTTTAAGTGCGGGCGTCGGGGTGGCGGCGTACCGCAGAATGGATAAAGATTGGATGGCCCTTCCAATGGGATATATAAATTGGACTGTAAACAAACACTTGAGTTTGCGCTCATTTTCCGGAGTGGCTCTTATTTACGACGTGTTTGCCGACGGCAGGCTGCTTTTGAACCTCTCGTTTGAATACTTGTCAAATTACATACGTTTAAGCAAAATTGACAGCCGCAAGCGTTCCGTTAGGGATTCTTACTATCAGGTTGCCGCGGGGGTTACGTACAATATCACGCAAAGCTTATATATTTCAGCCTCTGTCGCGGGAAATTTCGACAGGGAGCTACAGTATAGGACGGGCGGGGCAAAATCGGGAAAAATTGAGGTCGACTGCGCTCCGGCGTTTTTCGGGCATATCGGATGCAAATTTTAATAAAAGTTGAACGGCAATGATAATAGTTAAGATACAGGGCGGACTCGGAAACCAGATGTTTCAATACGCGTTAGGCAGGGCTTTGGCGGAAAAACACTCGCAGGAATTGTATCTTGACGCGCGCGAATATCTTCGGCCGTCTTGCAAGCGGGAATACGGATTGGACCATTTCAGCATTCGCGCCAAAAGCGCCTCTTTGGCGGACGTAAAATCGATGGAGATCCCCACTTTATTTTAAAGAAAAAGCTTAAAAAATTATTTGGGCTGCCGTATCGCCTTTCACCGGCGCATGTATTGGAGGAAAAGTTCAATTTTCAGCCTTCGGTGTTGGAGCGCAGCTTTGGATATTTCGACGGATTTTGGCAAACCCAAAAGTATTTTTCAGGGATTTCCGATATACTCCGCAAGGAATTTTCTTTTAAGGATTCGGACAAGTATTCGCGCGGAGCCGCGTTTTCTAAAATAGTTTCCTCAAATTCCGTTTCGTTGCATATACGCCGCGGAGACTATGTGAAGGTAAAGCGTACCCAGCGCCGTTTTAATGTTATACGCGGCAGTTATTTAAAAAACTCCGTGGAATACATGCGCTCAAAAATCAAAAATCCGCATTTTTTTATTTTCACGGACGATCCGAAATGGGTGGAAGAATGTTTTCCCATGGACGAAAATTTTACGCTGGTGTCTTCCAGCGGAATGTACGAAGATTTGTTTTTAATGTCGCAATGCCGCAATAATATAATTTTCAATTCGTCGTTTTCATGGTGGGGTGCATGGCTGAATAAAAACCCGGAAAAGCTTGTGGTAGCGCCAGACATGTGGTTTACGCCGCATTACAAATTGGATTATTCGGATGTGGTTCCACCGGATTGGATAAAAATCGGCACGGGATATTTCGAGTCCGACGAATTATCTTAAAGGCTGCGCTTCTTAAGATATTGCCTCTTGCAGTTTTTCCAAAATTTTTTCCCGATTTAAAAAATCCGGAAAAATCGCGCTTGTATACCGGTAGATTTTATTTTCCGGCAAAGTGGTCGCCATCCCGAACAAATGCATTTTTGCGTTTAACGCCGCGGCCATTCCGTTTATAGAATCCTCGAACACTGCGCATTCCGAAGGTTCGGATTTTAACATTTGCGCGGCAGTCAGGTAACATTGCGGGTTGGGTTTGCCTTCTTTGACGAAATCGCTGGTTACGATAGCGTCAAAAGCGTCGGAGAGATTTAATTTTGGCAGGGCCGACCGCATTTTGCGCATGGGAGAGCTTGTAACAAGGCCTAATTTAAAACCGTATTTTTTCAGGGTTCTAATAAAGTCTACGGCGCCTGGTATTTGTGGATACGGCATTTCAAGTTCTAGCTTGTCTATATCGCCGGATAGCGCGGATTTTTGTTCATCGGTTGCGTCAGGAAAATATTCTTCAAGAATGTTTCCCAGAGTTTTGCCTTTTATCATCGCCGCGAAATTATCTAGTCCAAGCCCGAATTCTTGGGATTTGGAATTCCAAAATTTATCGTATTCCGGTTCCGTGTCGGCGACGACTCCGTCAAAGTCAAAAAGCGCGGTATTTACCATAAGAGCGCTGGAATCTGCACAAATCGCGCGGCTAGTCAACCGTATTTTTTGCGTCAAATATGCAGTTGCCGCAAAAGAAAGTTTTTTCTGCGCGGACAGTTTTTAACTCAACTGCCGGCAGAAGAAACGGATCTTTGTTGAGAATAACGAAATCCGCGTATTTGCCGATGCTTATACTTCCTATCTCCGATTCCGCGTTAGCCTGCTTGGCGCAATTGATTGTATACGCGTCTATTGCGTCTTTTAGCGATATTCCTTCGGAATTCGGAGGTATCATTTCTTTTCCGCAGTCGTACTTGCGCTGTACGGCATGGTATATGTTGAAAAACGGATCCAGACCCATTTCCCCTCCGATAGAGTCGCTGCTGAAAGTTACGGGCACATTCGCGCGGACCATGGAGCCTATCGGAACCTGCATTTCATAGCGCTCTGGGCCTAGCATGCGCATTGTGAAATCGTCGGCATTCAGCCAATTTGCGGTGGTTTGCATGAATATGTCGCCCTGTTTTTCAAATCTTTCCACGCCGTCTGCCGGAAATATCTGGCAGTGGGCGATTGTTTTTGTGCCCTTTATTTTGCCGAGACTTTCCATCAGGGAAAGGCCCTCGGATATTGCTTTGTCTCCGATTGCGTGGACATGGATGTCAAATCCCTCGTTGGCGGCAAGGCGCGCTACGGGAAGCATAGAGCTTAGCGTAAGCAGTGGAGCTCCCTTTCCTTTGCCAGTTACGCAGTAGTCGTCAAACATCCAAGCGGAGGCAAGCTCGAGGGTTCCGTCGATGTGAAGTTTCAAAATATTAGGCCGCAAAAATTCCGAATTATATTTGCGCCGAAGGGCGAGCATTTTTTTTAAGGCGTTTTGCGGCGAGTCCACGACGGGGCCGAAATACACGTAGCTTGTGAAATAATGCATCCTCAATTCGCCTCTATCGATCATTTGTGATAGGGCATGAAGAGCATCGTCTTCATCGAGCATTAAAAATCCGACATCGATACATCCGGTATAGCCGTGCTTTGCATAAGTTGAAAGCAGCGGCGGCAAGCCTTTTTTTATGGCTTTTGCGTCGCATATACCGAGTTTCTTTATCAACGGATATAAAGCGGTTGCTTCAACAATAAAACCGGTCGGATTCCCGTCTTGGTCTCGCTCGAAATAGCTTACTCCGGGGACCGGATCGGGAGTCGCGCGCGTTATTTCTGATATTTCTAGCGCTTTTGTGTTCATCCATCCCGCGTGGCAGTCTTCTGTCAAAATGATTGCGGGACGGTCGGAGACGGCGGTGTCAAATTCTTTTGCCGTAAGTTTAAACCGCGGATTTGTTATTCCCTTGGCAACTATTATGCGCAAGCCTTTTCTTGTTGGAGAAGCCGATTTTTTTGCGATTAAATCGAGCGTTTCCTTGACGTTGGCGCTCGCCGGAATTTCTATTGCATTTAGAGCATTCAAAGCCGCGTCTGCGACGGGGTGCGCATGCGAATCTATAAATCCGGGCAAAACTCTGCGGCAATTCAAGTTTATCGGGCTGCCGAACTTTCTTGCCTCCGCGTCGTCTCCCACATAAATAAAGCGCCCGTCTTTTACCGCGAAAGCCGTCGCGCTTGGGTTTTGATTGTCGGCCGTGTAAACCCTCGCATTTGCGTAAACCTGAACATTTTTATAGGGCATAACTGAAATATTCTATCCAGTTAAAACCCGCACGAAGGTATTTTCAAATTATTTGTTAAAATTTTATGAAACTTTTTCCAGGGCGGATTGAATGGTTGCGCGGGATTTTTCGTAGCCTATTTTCAACATGTCATCCGGAGAGTAGTCTTTCCACGCCTTGTTTTCAAAAACTTCGAGGGACAGCACTCCACGAAAACCCTGTGCATAAATTTTCGGAAGTATCTTGGAAAACGGACAAATTCCGTCGCCCGGAAACAGCCTATCAGAATCGGACAGGCTTTCGCGTTCGGGATCTGCGGGATAATCGTTTATGTGAAAAACGGGCATCCTTGAGAGATTGAGCAAAGCTAAACTGTCGAAAGAATTTCCGCCGCGGTACAAATGATAAAAATCCAAAAGGAGATCCGCCGATTTTGATTTTGACGCAATTGCGACTGCTGCGGCGTCGTGGAGGTTGTGCAACGCGCGGTGCCCCCATAACTCCAGCAAAGGTGTTATTCCGAAAGATTTTCCCAACTCTATGAGTCCGCGGTATCTTTGGGCGAAAACAGGGAGCTTTTCTGGTTCAAACTTTTCCACTCCGAGCATTGTGGCCGCTATGTATTTTGCGCCCAAAGCCGCAGCGTTTTCCATGTCGCGCTTCATTTCCTCAATGGAAGCCGCGCGCAGGCTGGAATCGTCAACCATGCATTTGGCAAAGCCTATGACATTGCAGGGATCTATGGAATTATCCGCCAAAATTGCGCGTATCTCCGGAATTTTTCCGCCGCTTTCAAGGTAGGCGTTGATGTGGGGAGTCCATATTTCAATCGCGTCGTATCCGTATTTTGCAGCTAGTTTTACTTGGTCTTTTAGCGGAATATTGAAGCGCCGGATAGTTCCGCAATTTATACCGATAGGCAAGGGCAGGCCGCTTTTATATTTTTTGCCGGGCTGGTCCGCCTTTAAGACAGATGGAAGTGCGGCTGCGCCAATTATTGCGCTTGCCAACATTTTTCGGCGGGAAATAGATATGCCTTGTTTGAGCTTTTGCATATTGATAAAATAGGTTGTATTAACAATTCCTTCAAAAAAAATATAAAAGCGTAGCGCTTATGCAACATAAATAAAAGCGGAGAAAAAATTCCAGCTGAAAGCTCGATTCCGTTTTTTCGGCACATTGAAATATCGAAAGAAAATAAAAATATTTGCGCCGCACCGTATCTATTCAATGTTCGGCGAAGGATTTCGCTGATTGTTCCCCTGTAATTTTGCGGCAACGCCTCTTGGAAGTGCGTATTATATTGCAAACATAACCGGCGGAAAGATTCACCGAGAAGTGCGAACGTATGCTTTTTTTGCGGAAAATTTAATGCTATGCGCAACTACGCGCAGAGTAAATTGTCATTCGGATAAAACGGCGCGCGTTTATAAATAGAGGTTATTTTAAAACGCCCCATGCGCGAAGGTCCGACTCCAATTTTTTTGCGTTAAATACTTGTCCCGGCCGCCATTTGCCCTTGTATTCCATAGTGGGGACCACCCAGTCATCGCCGCCGTTTACCTCGGTTATTTTATCCACTATTTTCTTTGGCTGCTTTTCTATATCGAGCGCCTCAAATTGCACATGTTTTGATTTAAGAAAATCCATTGCCGCATGGCAATGCGGGCAAATATCCCAGTAATAAACTTTTAGCATAGCTGTATCCTTTTATATTTTATCGGGAAATTCTTCTTCATTTTTAAGTTTAAATTCCGCGTATACGGCACTTGAAACGCCGTAAATTTCTTCGTTGCGGCGAATAATGAAGCTTTGCGGCCGGATGGGAGTGCTTTGCAGATTTAGTATTGACTTTTTATTCAAGAAATTTTTCTAAGATTTTGTTATGGGTTTACTTAAACAAATTTTATTTTTATTGTTGCTGCTGGCAAACATAGCTACTGCCAAAACGCATCCCAATGTCATAATATTTTTGGTTGACGACATGGGCGCGATGGACACGTCGGTTCCTTTTATTTCTGACGAAAAAGGGCAGCCAAAAAAGTTTCCGCTAAATAATATGTACCACACTCCGGCAATGGAAAAATTGTCTGAATCTGGGTGCAGATTTTTAAGCGCCTACGCAATGAGCGTGTGTTCGCCTTCCCGAGTATCAATTATGACGGGGCAAAATTCCGCTCGCCACGGAGTTACCAACTGGATAAATCCCCGTACAAACAATGCGGGAAAATTCGGGCCAAAAGACTGGAATTGGTCTGGAATAAAGAAGGGAACTCCGACAATACCAAGCCTTTTAAAGCACGCAGGCTACAAGACCATACACATTGGGAAAGCCCATTTCGGACCAGTTGGAAAACACGCGGAAAATCCGCTAAATATAGGATTCGACGTAAACATAGGCGGATGTGCGTGGGGGCAGCCAGGCTCTTATTACGGAACTGAAAAGTTTACTGGAAAAAATGGGCAAAATCCGGTTCCAAACTTGGATGGATATTTTGGCAAAGACATATTTCTTACCGACGCCCTAACCTTGGAAGCTAAAAAAGAAATAAAAAAGTGCGTAGACGAAAAAAAACCGTTTTTCTTGTATATGTCGCATTATGCGGTGCATGCGCCGTTTCAGCCCGATAAGAGGTTTATAAGCAGGTACGCAAAATACAAAGACTCCACTTCCAAGGATTGGCCGCCATTTGCCTCCATGATAGAGTCTATGGACAAGTCTCTTGCCGATATTCTTCAATATTTGGATGAAATTGGAATAGCCGAGGACACTCTTGTAATATTTATGGGAGACAACGGCAGCGACGCCCGCATTCTGCCTGTTACGGAAGTCGAAGGTCCCAACACGGCAAAAGTTGCCAACGCCGCTCCGCTGCGCGGAATGAAGGCCTCAAAATACGAGGGAGGAATGAGAGTGCCGCTAATTATTTCTTGGGCAAAACCCGATGCAAGCAACGAGAACCAAAAAGCATTTCCAATTTCTTCAGGAAGCTATGTAAACGAAATTGCCGCTGTTTACGATTTGCTGCCTACAATTATGGCTGTTACAGGAACGCCGTACGATAAGTCTATTTCGGACGGGAAAAATCTCGGCGCAGCGCTTTCGGGAAAGTCGGACTCGCTTGCTGGCAGAAAATTTTTGATGCATTATCCGCATGAGCACCGTTGCCGCTATTTTACGATATTGCGCGACGGAGATTGGAAACTAATCCGCAATTACGAGGACGGCTCGTTTGAATTGTACAATTTAAAAAGCGATATTTCAGAATCCTCAGATTTGGCTGCAAAATATCCTGAAAAAGTAAATTCAATGCGGTCTGAAATGGATAAAATCTTAAAAATGCAAGGCGCGAAGTTGCCGAATTTGTAAATGCTTTTTTATGCGTCTTTTGTGGAGGGATTGCTTCTTCTGCGGCTGTTTACGGCGGAGAATAGCGGATTACACACGTTTTTATGTTCCGGCGAATAAAAACCTGCAAATTAGCTGTCGATGCGGCAATTTACCGGCGGATTTTTTGTCTGCCAGCTGAACGAATATTAGGCGGTAATGTATTTATGGCTAAAAAAAAGCGTTTTCAACTTATTGCAAATTGAAAACGCTTGGCAAATTGGGGAATGCGGACCGGCTGCAAATAAAAAAGCTGCGGTTTTAAACCAACTGATTTTTGCCGGGAATCGGAATTGGAGAAATCGGATTCTTGCCGAATTCCAGTTTTGCCGACATTAGAGATTCTTGGGATTTGCTTATTGCCCAATCAAATTTAAACTGCTTCCCTGAATATGCGCTCATTCTGCCGGTGATTGCCGTTAGTGTTGCGTTTATTAAGGTATTTAGCGTATTTATATATTGCCCGCTTCTGATTGCCGAAAGCAAGTCGGCGTGTTCCTGCACAAGGGCTTCGCGTGAATCCGGAGCTTTCCATTTTATGTTGCCCTTTGGATCCATTAGCGTCTGCGTTCCATAAAGATTCGTGTATATATAGCCTTTAGTTCCGACAACGCGCTCTCCGACTTGCTGGGTCGATTTTGGATCTTGGCTCGCATAACTATGAATGTGAAGCCCTTCTCCCATGTCGAAATCCGTTGCGAAATGGCTAAATCTGTCCCCATATTTTGGATATTCCAAATCGGTCGAGCGGCCGCCTATGCTTCTGACTGTAAGCGGCAGTTTAGAGTCGCCCAAAGCCCAAAGTACTACGTCTATATTGTGGACATGCTGTTCTACAATG
>CALXLN010000006.1 GCA_944389215.1 uncultured Opitutales bacterium | reverse complement strand
ATAAAATAGACTGGGTTATTTGTGGAGGAGAAACTGGCAGAAACGCTCGCTATTTCAATCCGATGTGGGCGCAAAAGATTTTCGAGGACACTCATAAATTTGACGACTATACACGCGAGTGGACGCCTATAATTCCATTTTTCTTTAAGAAGTTTGGCGACAACAAGGCAAACGTAAAGAAAGGCGAAGAATGGTACATATCGACGGTGAGAGAATATCCCGAATGGCACTTGAAAGGCGGTGCGAAGTGAAGACGTGCGTCCAGATTTTATCCAAGCTTGGCGAGCATTACCACCCAAGGGGAACTCAACTGGTTGACGAACAATCTTTCTTGAAAATGCGAGCGAATCTCAAGCGTTGGTTTGCAAAACGCATTCCGATTTACAGAGGACATCCCGACGAATTTACAAGTTTATTTTACGAAAGAGAATTAAAATCAAAAGAAGTTGGTTCGGTTAACGACCTTATTCTAACTGAAGACGCGATATTAGTTGTTTCTGAGTATAGCGACGAGGCGTACGAGAGCGTTAAAAATGGACAATTACTTTCTCCGCGTTGGGAAATGCAATCTTTGGGAAATAATTATTTTCGCCCAATTAAACTAATTTCTATCGGTCTTACGAATAACCCGAATATTCGCGAAAGCGGGATCCCCTTTAAGGTTTGGGAAATTGGAGGAATCAGTGAACAAAAAGCAAGTTGAAATCATAAAAACCTTAGTCGCTAACGCTCCCAAGTGGGCAAAGTGGCTCGCTTTAGACGCGGACGGAAGTACGACATACTTTAGCGACAAACCGCGCCTTATAAAAGACGGTAAGTTTTGGGCGAATCGAAATTTGGAAACTGAATTTGAAAACGATTGTGAGCCTCGTATGGGCTTTGAGGAAATTTGGGAAAAAACTTTAACAAAAATTAACAGCAACACAAAAGGCAAAATCAATGAATGAAAGAGTTGTTTATCTAACCTTTACTGACGCTTTCTTCTACTGGCGCAAGCGGTATTTAGAAGGCAAGGAACGCAGGGAGTTTGGGGAGTTCCTCGATTCGTGCGACAAGAAAATGAGACGCGGTTATTACGGCGTAAAAATCTAAAAGAAAGAAAATAGTATGTGGATTGGAATTGTGGATATTGAAACAACCGACTTTCTCGAGAGAGGCGGACATATCGTCGACCTCGGGATTGCAGGACTTAACACGGACACTGGCGAAATTAAAACGCTTTTCAACTCAGTTTGCAGAGAACACGGAATGACGGCAAGCGAACGTAGCGCGTGGATATTCTCACACTCGGACTTGACTATCGAGGACGTGCGAAACGCTCCATTGCTCGACGATTTAAAAGATGAAATTCAACGTGTCTTATTATCGACAGCCGGAAACACGGCATACAATAAACGCTTTGACTTTTCTTTCCTCGTATCACGAGGTTTTGATATTGGATATGAACTACCTTGTCCAATGCTGATGTCAACGCCTATCGTCAAGGCGACGCCGATAAGATACGGCTCTTATAAATGGCCGTCGGTCGAGGAATCGTGGCGACACTATTTCCCAAACGAGCCTTATTGCGAAGCGCACAGAGGTTTAGACGACGCGAAACACGAAGCGCGTATTGTTTATGAATTATTCAAACTCGGACACTATAACGTAGCTTTGGCGAGTACCACAGGAGGTGCGCGATGAGAGTTTATATCGCAGGTTCTATGAGAGGACTTCCCGAATATAATTACCCTGCCTTTGACGCTGCCGAAAAGCGTCTGAATGAGCAAGGATATTCCGTAGTTAACCCTGCCAATATAGGCAGAGCGCATTTCGGTAATCGCAAAGACTTATCTGAAGATGAGATTGATTTTCTTATGGCTGAAGAATTGATCCTGCTTGTTGAATGCGAGGCAATCTTTCTACTGAAAGGCTGGCACAAATCTAAAGGCGCAAGAAAAGAACTATATCACGCCATTGGCAACGGTCTTGACGTTATTTTGGAGGAATAGCTATGAGCGATTTTTCGGAAATTTCAAAACTACTCCGTCAACTTGCGGACGCTTTCGACAATCTCGGAGGTGGGGCAAGTTCAAGCAATGGAGAGATAACTATTAGCGGTGAGGTTACAAGAGATGCTGACTGCCGAGCATTTAACAAAAGAGACGGAAGCATAGGACATTTTACAAGAATCAATGTGAAAATGCCCCGACCTATTAACGACACCTTATTCGCAAACTGTATAGCGTGGACAGACAAATTTGAATATCAATTCCAACGTGGAGACAAGGTTGAGTTCAGAGGGCATTTTGAGAAGAACAATAGAGGTTACTATGATTTTATGATTGCCGAAAGTGGCAACCTAAAACCCAAACATCACACGTCTGAAACGTCTCCAGATGACGACAACGAACCATTTTAATTAGGAAGGATTGTTTATGATCAAAAATAAACACGGAATAGAAATTTGTTGCGCTAATTGTCGCTTTTGGGTTTCCGAAAAAAGGACGTGTAAATTAAAACATATAACACTCACCCCTTGTTCTTCGTTGTTTGAGCCTACTAAAAATGCTCTTGAAGTCCGAATCACGGAGCTTCTACAAAAAATCGAGGAAATCAAAGACGGCAATATCGCCAAGCTCATAAAGCCCTTGAAATGGGAGGAATTCCCTTCGTCATTATGTGCAAAAATCAATGGCGTTAGATTATTTCTGAGAGAAGAATCGGGTGGTTTTGATTTTGATGTTATGGGTGTGTATTCAGAAAGAATTTCGCTTTGCGACAATATCGAATACGCCAAACAATACGCCCAAAACTGGCTCGTCAACTTAGTGAAATCCGCTTGTGGATTAGAAAGCGGTGTGCAGAAATGATATGTTACAAAGACAAAACATTTTGCCCGAAGTCGGATGCTAAAAATTCAAAGTGCGTTGAGTGCGACAGATTCTTTGACAAAAACGCATACAAGAAAAATTGCAAAGAACGCGGATTCAAAATGCCTATCTCTTGGTTTCTAAAACCACCTTGCGGAGATACGGACACCGAAAACTTTATTGTGAATTTCAAGGAGGGACAGAATGACCGCGCTTGACTTGTTTTCGGGCATTGGGGGCTTTTCTTTGGCGGCACATCGCGCAGGGCTTGAGGTAGTCGCGCATTGTGAAATCGAGCCATTTCCGCAAGCGGTACTTGGTTATCGCTTTCCGAACATTCCAATTTTTAGAGACGTAAAAGAAATAACAAAAGAGACATTTTATGAAAGAACAGGACGCAGAACAGTTGACGTTGTGGTCGGAGGAAGTCCTTGCCAAGACTTGTCTATCGCAGGAAAACAACGAGGACTTAGCGGTAATCGAAGCGGTTTATTCTTTAAACAACTCCAAATCGCGAGAGAGCTTGGAGCAAAGTTCATTGTTTGGGAAAACGTTCCAGGTGCGTTATCCTCGAATAGGGGTGGAGATTTTGCGAGAATCCTATCAGAGTTCACAGGTTGGAAAATTGAAAATCGTAAATGGGGGGGGGGCTGGATACTTGCGGAATCGAACAAAAGATGATTTCTCCGTCTGTTATCGGATTCTCGATACGCGGTTTTTCGGAATCCCCCAAAGACGGCGCAGAATCTATCTTGTCGCGTGTCTTGGAGACCAATCCCGACCCGAAATACTCTTTGAGCGCGACAGCGTGTCAAGGGATTCTTCGCAGAGCGGAGCGCAGAGGAAAGACGTTACCGCCTTTGCTAACGGAGGCATTGGTAGCTACTATAAATCGGACGTCGCAGGAGCTCTCCACATAGGTGGAGACATAAAAGGCGGTGGCAGTACGCTTATTGCAGGGACGCTCGATACGTCTTACGCAAAACATTATGGGTGCGACAATCAACACATTGACGCAGGTTGCCCGAACTTTGTTCTATTTGAAAACCACCAACAAGACGCGAGATATAACGAAAAGAGAATTGCGCCAACGCTAAACGCAAAAATGGGAACCGGTGGCGGAAATGTGCCGTTGTGCGTTCACGCATCGCAAGACCCGATAATTAGCGAAAATCACACACACGCTTTAGGTGCAAATTCAACGCAAGCGGTATGTATTGCCGAAAATGTGATAGGTCGCCAAGATAAGACTGGCGCAAATGGCGTGGGTGCGAAAGAGGAAGTTTCCTATACGCTCAATACAGTTGGCGTACACAGCGTAGCAAAGGACTTGTCAATACGACGACTCACACCGCTTGAATGCGAGCGTTTACAAGGCTTCCCCGATAGGTGGACTAAAATTCCATACAGAGGGAAAAATTTGTCCACTTGCCCCGACTCGCCACGATATAAGGCGTTGGGAAATGCGGTAACTGTCGCGGTGGCGGAGTGGGTTTTAAAACGATTGGTAAAGGAGGTGGTATGAGCGAAACACTAAAAGAGAAAATAGAACGCTCGATTGCGCGACCAGCTATTTCACTCAATTTTAAAAGGAAAAACAGAAATTCAATTTCCAAAGGCAAAGGAGTGCAAAAAACAATGAGATTCGAGATACCGATAGTTCCGCCGACAGTTACGGCACAACACAAAGGCGCATTTTATAACAAAAAATTAGGGCGCATTATGTTCTTTACCAAGAAAGAAGTTCAACAAGGCGAAGATACGCTTTATTCGGTCTTGAAGCCATATCGCCCCAATGAGCCAATCAAAGGTGCGGTAAGGCTACTTATTCAATGGCATTTCCCTTTTCGTAAAAGCGAGAAGAAGGGCATAATTAACGCAGGTCGCCCCGTGTGGCGTGTCGGACGTCCAGACTTAGACAACTTAGAAAAGAGCTTTTTGGACGTGATGACGCGTCTCCAATTTTGGGAGGACGATTCACAGGTAGCGTGGAAGCAAACTCTCAAATTTTGGGACAAAATCGGCAAATTGGTTGTTGATGTTGCGCCTGCCCCCGACATCGCGCCCGAACAAATTATAATGGAGCAGTAAGAGCTTGGACAGCTCTTGAACATTTAGGAAGACCAATATATGGCAAAAGAAAAAGATAATGTGCTTTTATGGCACTCTTTTATCGACGTTATGTTGGAGTTGACCGACGATGAGACGAAAGAGGTTTTACGAGCCTTTAAAGCATACATAAAAGGCAACCCAATATCATTTACGCAACGTGGGGCGGAAATAGCGTGGAAGGGGATTTCTTTGCAGTTAGATGCCGACAAAAAGAAGTGGCAAGAGACTTGCGAACGCAATCAGCGAAACGGAAGAAATGGTGGGCGACCAAGAAAACCGAACAGTACCGAAGAAAACCCAAAAAACCCAGTGGGTTTTTTCGCAAGCAAAAACGAAAAACAAAACCCAATCCAACCCAAAAAACCCGATACGGATACTGATACGGATAATATGAAAGAAAATAGTATAAAAGAAAATTCTGAACCTAAACAGAAAAGGTTTGTTCCGCCAACTATTGATGAGGTCAAAACTTACGCTGCCGAAATGGGTTATGCAGGTTTCAATGCGGTTAAGTTCCACGCACACTACGAATCAAACGGGTGGAAGGTAAGTAAAAACAAAATGAAGGATTGGAAAGCGTCGGTCCGATACTGGGCAAACAACGATTACGGAAATGGAGGCAACTATGGGAATGCAAAGCGCACATCAAGTCGCAACGAGGGTACTTTCAATGAACTTTCAAACGGCTATGAGAAATTCGATGAGTGAAAAATATCGCGAGTTATTCTTGGCTCAGACGGCGTTCAAGACACCAACGCAAGTCTTGAAAGACGATCTTGATTCCGTGGCCGACTTTATAGCCGAAATGGGCGCACAGCACAAAGGCGACAAAACAGTTCGTCCGCATTGGTTGACATTATCGGGAGTATCGGGTTGCGGAAAGACAATGTTGGCGCAGGAAGTTTATAAGTTTGCGTCAAAGCATTTTGAATTTTACAAAACCGAAGAAGGATTCTCCAACGTTCGCAATATCTACTTCAACAAAATCCTCGATATGGCGGACGAATGGAAAAGTGGTTGTTGGCGTAATCAGTTTGACGAGCAAGCATGGCTATTGGTTGTCGACGATTTAGGCGTTGAGCGCGACACTTCGGGCTTTATCAAAGACCGCCTATTTACCTTGCTCGAAAAGCGTCTCAACCGTTGGACGTTAATAACGACAAACTTGAAGATCAAGACCATTCAAGAAAACTATGACGTGCGAATTGCAAGTAGAATAATCAGAGACGGTAATAAATACAGACCATTCAAATCTGGTGACTGGTGGCTATCTCAATACGCGGAGGAAACACAACATGGATAGACCAAAGACTAAATATGAAATCGAATACGAAAATTGGGTACGCAGTTTGCCTCCAGAGGAAAGAAAACATCTGAAAGAAACAGGTTGTGACAAACCGCTTGTCGATCTAAAACTTTCTACGCCCAACTATGAGTGTTCTTTGGCTAAGGTATCAGCTCCTGAATCTCCAATGCCAACAACAAATGATTCCGCGGTTCAAATCTTGGCTTGGGTATTAGGTCGCCTTCAGTCAAAGAGTGATAGGGACGCATTAATCGACAGAGACGCACTTATTATCGCGTTGGGCTTAAATTTATTAGAAGGTGCAACAGAAACTTCTATCGCTAAAAAATACAAGATGACACGCCAAGCATTTTCTGTTCGTGTTAAAAAATGGCAAAAACTTTTACATTTACGTCCCTCAACTTTTATGAAGTCCGACAGCGCTTGCAAGTCCTACCGCAAAGCAAGAGCGAAGCGTTTGACAAGGTAACGTATTGTTATATGGAAGATTCACAAATAACAAACCTTCCCAACACATCAACTACAGCGCAAGAGGTAAACAAGCTCCACGCAGAGGCAGAAGCTCTAGCCAAGACCTCAAAAGAATACGCCTCTAAAGCGATTCAGATTGCCCTTGAGATAGGTGCAAAACTTGTAAAAAAGCGCGCCACTTGCGAGAAAGGTAAGTGGATTGAGTGGCAGGAAAAGAACCTTTCTTTTAGTCGTGCTTACGCGCACAGATACATTGCGCTTTATGAACGCGTTTGCGGATTACCCGACGATGTAACTATTACACGACAGATAGAGCAAACAGTCACCACGTGTCAACCACTGGTTGACACGGATGATTCAAATCCCGAACAACTTTGCAATGTGCCGACAAGAAAGCTACTTAATGACGCCAAGAGCCTAAGACAAGCGTTGACTATGGTAGGCATTATCCCTTCCGCTCCTAAAGAAAACAAAGGCGAAAAGATAAAGCCTACTATCACATTTACCAAACCCATTGACGCATTCGTATTATGGTATAACAAACGCACAGCCAACGACCCAATAAGCAACTGGCAACCAGAGACACGTGCATTACTTATCACAAACCTAAGACCTATCGTTGCAATTTACCAAGAACTAATTGTGCTTCAAGACAAGGATAATTATCCCGTGCGTGAGTCTCTGCGCATATTAAGCCAATAGGAATATTTTAAATGGTAGGTGGTAATATCACGTGCGTTTTTCCCAACCCCCTACCACCCCTCCTCGGACAGTCTGAGGAGGGGTCTTTTTTGCAAAGTACAAGAATGTTGATGGGGGCAAAAAGGAATCTTTTTTTGGGGAACAAGTGCTGCAGGGTCGGGCGGCAGGGCGCAAAAAACACATTTTTGTTGATTTTGACAGTTCCCACTTTTGACGTTATGAAACGTAATGACAATCTTTCAATAGACAAGAAACCAAAAGGAATGGCGAACGGCGTTGAGGTCTGGTGTGAGTATGAAAAACTCATACCTATTGACAAGGTAAAAGAGAATCCTCGCAATCCAAACAAACACCCCGATTCTCAAATTGATATTCTCGCAAAGAATATTCGTTACTTTGGTTGGCGACACCCTATAACAGTTTCAAAGCAAAGTGGATTTATCGTATCCGGACATGGGCGTTTAATGGCGGCGCGAAAACTTGGTTTACAGATTGTTCCGATTGACTACCAAAACTTTGAGACTGATTCGGACGAACTCGCAACACTTGTTGCCGACAATCGCATTGCGGAACTTTCCGAGATGTCAACAGATGACCTCAATGCGCTACTTGCCGAGATTGGCGAGAATATAGACCTTGACTTGACGGGATTTTCAGAGGTTGACCTCAAACAACTAAAATCGGATTGCGAGGAACGAAATAGTTTACTTGATGAATATATTGTACCTCCATTTTCGGTATTGGACTCTCGCGCCGGATACTGGCAAGCTCGCAAACACGTCTGGCATTCGTTCATAAAATCCGCAGAAGGGAGAGATAATGATTTAATAGGTTGGAGTGGTGCTGCTACTATAAAAAATCTTCCGGGCACATCTATTTTTGATCCAGTTCTTTGTGAGATACTTTTTAATTGGTTTTGTCCCAAGAACGGTAAAGTCATTGACCCATTCGCAGGGGGAAGCGTAAGGGGCATTGTAGCGTCGATGTTAGGTAATCACTATACTGGTGTTGACTTGAGCGCGACACAGATTGAAGCCAATGAAAAGAACTTCTCAGAATTACCGTTCGATAAAAATTTATTGGGCGATAAAATCGAACACCCAAAATGGATTGTTGGCGACAGCCTACAAATAAGCGAACTTGTTGAAGATAGCGACTTTGATTTTTTTCTCACATGTCCGCCATATTATGACCTTGAACGATACAGCGATGATCCGAGAGATTTATCGAACAAAAGCTATATGGATTTCCTAAGTTCTTACGATTCTATCATTGCCCAAAGTGTGGCAAAATTAAAACCAAATGCATTTGCGGCAATCGTTGTCGGGGACGTGCGCGACAAGGACGGGATTATACGCGACTTTGTAGGAGCGACTAAAAGTGCCTTTATAAAAGCAGGTATGAAATTTTACAACGACGCTGTACTATTGAACGCAATAGGAACGGCGGCACTAAGAGCGCGTAGTATATTCAAGGCGGCTCGTAAAGTGTGCCGTGTTCATCAAAATGTTTTGGTATTTGCTAAGGGCGATGTTAGGAAAATTAACTTAAAGCCCTATGAATACGAAGTCGGAAAAGATGAACTAATAGACATTGAATCGCAATAGTGGGGATTTCAGAGATAGTCATAAAAAAAGATGTCTCAAACATCTTAAAGAAACTTGAACGCGGAAAAACATTAACGGCGTCCGAGCGTGCGACTGTCCGAGAATTTGAACGTGCAAGCGAGTGCGGAGAATCCCCCAAACTTCCCAAAGCGACGGCAAAGACCATAGTTGAACTTGCAAAGACTCTTGGTGTTTCTCGTCGCATACTCTCAACTTGGCGACGCAAGTATAAAGACGCTCCAAAGCCACGGGCAAATGGGCTACACGACATCGCAAAGTGGCTTGATTTTATCCGCAAGCATAACTTGCAAGCTCAAATCGGTTCACTTGAGACGGACGAGGACGCCACCGAAAGCGAAATACTGAAGGCTCGTAAACTTCGCGCAGACGTTGAACTGGCGGAGCATAAAGTAGCTGTTGCCAAAGGCGAATATGTTTCTATCGAGACAGTCAAGGGGGTATGGGGCGAACATATAGCTCAAGTTCGCAAGACTCTTGAAAATCGTTTCCTCAACGAGCTTCCGCCAACATTGGCAGCTATGGATGACGCTATATATATTCGTCAACGCTTGCAGGATGTAATCGACGAATGTTGCGCTGATATGGTAGAAGCAAGTGCGCAACTTGAAGTTCCAGAGGAGAACGAGGAATGAGCAAGCTTGGAAATCTTCTTGCCGAAGCGTGGCGACCAATCGACAGGCGCGCACCATGGGAATGGGGTGAAGAAAACGTGCGCGAGATAACTTACTCTCCAAAGCCCGGACCATTCCGAACCGATACTACGCCATGGATTCGTGAACCAATGGAAGCGATTGTTAATCCGAGCGTAAAACTTGTCTCAATAGTAGCGGCGGTACAAGCAAGTAAATCATTGCTTGCGGAAGTCTCGCTTTCCTACATCATTGTAAACCTTCCAGGACCTACGCTATGGCTAAACCAAAACGATGACGAAGCCTACGACACTCTTGAAACTCGCTTGCTCGAATTGTTCAAACACACTCCACCGGTAAAAAACTTGATGTCGGCAAACCGAACAAAAAGTAAAAAAGACTTTACCAAGTTCAATAACGGAATGACACTATGGGTTCGTGGTGCTTACAACAAAAAGAATCTCCAGAGGCGTTCTATCCGTTGGGTATTTGGCGACGAAACGTGGCAATGGCCGACTGGTAATATGGCGGAAGCGGAAGCTCGAACAACAGCTTTCGGTTGGTTAGGGAAGTGCATATTCTTTTCGCAGGGCTCGGAATGGGAAGACGACACACACAAAAAATTTCTATCAACAGACCAACGTGAATGGCATTATAAATGTCCACATTGCGGAGAGTATTCCCCTTATCGGTGGGAAAACATTGAATGGGATTCAAACGCAAAAGATGACGAGACCGGCGAATGGGATTACGAAAAAATCAATTCTTCCACGGCTTTGAAATGTCCATCTTGTGGCGAATATATCGCCGATACCGACAAGAACCGATATATACTCAATCAAAACGGAAAATACATTTCACTGAACCCTAAAGCTTCGCAACAGAAAGTCGGCTTTCATTGGAATTCTCTTTGTTCAATGTCATGGGGCGCATTGGCTGAAATGTATCTTCGCGCAAAGAAAGCCGCCGACACTGGAGATATAAGCGACCTGAAGAATTTTTACCAAAAGAGGCTTGGAGTTTTTTGGCAAGAATTGACGGAAGACTTCAAGTTTGATATGGAATCAAGCGAATACAAACTTGGCGAAGAATGGGACGAAGAATCCGCAATAAACCGCAAGGGTGTTATTGTATCGCCACCGTTTGATACGGGCGAAAGCGGAAATCCACTCATCGTTTCAAAGTTGAGATTTCTCACAGTTGACGTTCAACAAACGTCTTTCTATGTAGTCGTACGTTCGTGGACGGCTGAAGGCTCCAGCCGCCTTTTGTGGTGCGAAAAGCTTACATCGTGGGAGGATATAGAAGCTCTCGCGCAGCGTTTTAAAATCAATCCGTCTTTCGTGTTTATTGATTGCGGTTATGCCACGCAGGAGGTTTATCGCAAGTGCGCCCAAAATGGTTGGTATGCCTTGCGAGGCGATAATAAGGCATCATATTTGTTCAATGATGATGGACAAAAAATTTATCGCTTTTACTCGCCCGTGCGAACTGTCTATCTTGGAACGAAAACCAACGGAGAACCTATCGCGGCCAAAATGCTTTTCTGGTCCAACCTCAATATAAAAGACGCTCTAAACAAACTAAAGCGCAATCAAAATCCTTCTCGTGGCGCAACGTGGGAGCTGCCTTCCGACATTTCAGAGGATTATCTCAAAATGTTGAATTCAGAACATCGGATAAAGAAAGGCAACACCTTTGTTTGGGAACAAATCGGACGACGACCAAACCACTACTGGGATTGCGAGGCGATGCAAGTTGTAGTCGCTTTTATGCTTAAAATATTTGGACGAGGCGAAGAAATGAAGGTGACCGCCAATGACAATAACGTTGCCTAATGAGTTTTGACATTCGGTACGTTTTTATATGTCAAATTTTAATTACAGTAGAGGCTACACGGTAGAAGAACTTGAAAAGTTGCTCAATACGGCGAAATTGGAGCGCGAGAAATATTTGCAGTCGTTTTCGGATTCCGGAAGCTCTGCAAGTCGAGTGTCGCTCGAGACGGTTGAAAAGAAAATTGGAGGTATTCTTGACGCTCTTGAATTGCTTTGCCCCGAGCAATACGCTCCAGCCGCTAATAACAAACCGCGCATAATGGGCGTTGCGGGGGGAGTTATTCAATGAACATTTTTAAACGCGCTCTTAATTTCTTTGGTGGTGGGATTGGACGCAATTCTTATGAGAACGCCCAAACAACAAGCGCACGAGGCACACCGCAAAACCCTACGCCTACGGACGAGAAATTTGTTCTCGATTCCCCAACGCGCACAGAACTTATGCGCCGTGCCCGTTGGTGTGAAAAAAATTCGGGTATCATTCTTTCTGTTCTGAAGGATTTTAAAATTTATGGCGTTGGACGCGGTGTATATCCTACACCTCAGACTGATGACGCGAATTGGAATCGCAAAGCCTACGAACACTTTTATCGCTGGGCAAAAACACCCGATTATTCGGGACGTTTTACTTGGCGCGAAATTCAAAATATGGCAACCCACCTCAAAAAAATTGACGGAGAATTTTTCGCCATAAAGTGCTTTGACGCGTTCGGCAACCCAAAGATACAGCTTGTTGAATCTCATAGACTCGGTAGCGTCGTTTCCAATTATGAAATTGATAAAGGTAACTATATTTCAGACGGTATAGAATTTGATAAAAACGGACGTGTGGTAGCGTATCATTTCCGCATTGGAGAGGATTTCAAAACAAAGAGATACCTTGCAAAATCGGTCATACACGTTTACGAAGCCACGCGTCCTTCCGGCACGAGAGCGCATTCCGAAGTTCAACACTCCATAAACGAGATTATCGACCGAAAGGAGATTGTCGCCCTCGAAAAGAAAAAGGTAAAAGCTATTTCCGACATTGTAGGCGTTATCAAGGGAACAAGCAAAGGTCCGAGTCAAGATTTCCAAGTTGCAGGAACTGAAAGCGAACAATCCCAAACGGACGTTCGCACAATCAACCGCATTATGGGCGGAAAGAACATTCGTATATCTCCCGATGAAAACTACGATTTCAAAACTCCTACAACTCCCTCAAGCACGTTCAACGGTTTTACAAGAGATATTGACCGCACAGCACATTTGGGGATTGAGCCTTACGAGATGACAAATCCAACCGAGATTGGCGGAGCTGGCGTGCGCCTTATTTGCGCGAAAACTCAACGCTATATCGACGCCGATTCTTTCACACTCGACGAGAAGTTTTACTCAAAGGTTTGGTTCTTTGTAATCGGTTGTGCCATTGATAACGGAGATTTACCGCCTATGAAATGGTGGTGGGACGTGAACTGGACACACCCAAAGAAATTGACAGTTGACGCAGGACGCGATGGACAAAATGAACGTGCCGATATAGATATGGGCTTAAAGAGCGTCCGCCAAAATTACCAAGAGGCAGGTCTCTCATTCGAGGACGAAATCGAAAATCGAGCAAAGGACTTCGCTCTCGTAAAAGAAATTGCCGACAAATACGGCGTTGATTTCTCGCTCCTATACAAGCCACAAGGCGCGCAAGTCGTCTTAACTACACAAGCAAACAGCAACAATAACGAAAATGAAAAATAATCTTTTTTTTAACAAAGCAAACGAAGCTTGGAATATTTACGCGCCTTCAATGAGAGCAATCTCAGCTCGCATAGAATCCTACAAAGAGGATTCAAAAGCAAAGCCTGAAAATGAAACGTGGCGCGAATACTTTTCTAAATTTTTCGCACAGCGTAAACCTTACTTTGTTGACGCTGAAGGCGTGGCGCACATAGACATATTCGGCGTTCTACTCTTTCGCGAAACTGAATTTGTACTTGGTCTCTATGGTGGCACAGACTACACAGAGATTATGGACGAACTCGACCTTGCCGAAGCGGACGACAAGGTAAAATCCATATTACTTACAGTAGATTCTCCCGGTGGTTTTGCAGCAGGAAATAACAGGTGCGCCAAACGCATATCGAATTGCAGTAAACCTATATTCGCTCATACAGACGGACTTTGTTGCTCGGCGGCTTACGCGCTTGCTTGCGGAGCAAACTATCTTACCGCAAACGAAGATTCCCTCATCGGTTGCATAGGCACAATTATTCCGATGTTGGATATGTCCAAGTTTTGGGAAGCTATGGGCATTGCGCCCGATTACATAACCAACAAAGACGGAACTTTAAAAGCCGAGACTTATCCGCCTTCTCGCACTCCAGAGCAAAAGGCGAGCTTGCAAGAACAGGTAGAGGACTATTACGAGCTTTTCAAATCTCATGTTCACGAAAACAGAAATGTCGAGCAAGACTCTATGCGCGGTCAATCTTTTGTGGCAACTCGCGCAAAGGAACGTGGACTAATCGACGAAATTTGTTCCTTGAAACAGGCATACACTAATTTGAGTGGTTTTGCCAAAATTTGACATTGAGAAGCTTTTTATATGGCAAACGAACCAACTAAACCTGAAATGACATTATCCGAAGCTATTGCGAAAATTGACGCATTGAACGGAACTGTCGCAACTTTGCAGAATGACCTTTCCGCCGCCAATGCGAGAGCAGAATCGGCAGAGCAAAGTCTTTCGGTTGAACAAGCGGCGCACGCGAACACAAAGGCTGAGTGCGAAGCTCTAAAAAACAAGAAGCGAGACTTTGACGACAAAGTCGCTCGAGAAGTCGCTAAGGCGGCGGCACAAGGCGGAGTAGAAACACCTCCTCCGGCAAGGAGCGGTGCAGATGAAGTTCTCGACGAGAACGACATTTTTGAAAAAATCATCAATGCAAAGGGCGTCGAAAAGGCGCAACTTATGGCAGAACATCACGATTTAATCGTAGCAAGACTTAGGAGGGGTAAATAATTTATGGCAATTACAATAAGCGCAGACTTAAAGAGAGCAGTAATAATTAACGAAGCAATGAAGGCGTTTAAAAAACGTCTCTTGCCTTTAGGATTGTTCTCAACAGCATTCAACAACGTTCCTCTTGAAGGGACAAATGAAATTGTCGTTCCGTATTTTCCTTTGGAATCTTCGGCTTCAAAGAATTTCAATGGAACTTATGAATTTGGCGACGGCAATATCGGTTCGAAAAAGATTACAATTAACAAGCGCAAGTATCAATCTCTCAAGTTTACCTCTGAAGAATTGGCCCGCCAACCTTATTTTGACCTCGTAGCAATCGGTCAAGCAAAGGGTGCAAAACTTGCTGAGGATGTTTTGATTGATATTTTGTCGGTTATTACAGCCGCTAATTTTGGCGAAGCGGTCGCAACATCAACAGCCGCAAACTTCGACGTTGACGACGTAATCGACATTCGCACTGCTTGTGCTCAAGCCAATTGGCCAGAGATGAATAGAGGTATGATTCTCGATAGTTCCTACATCGGTAACTTGCAAAAGAGCATTGTATCTCAAGGTGGTGCAGCTACCTTTGGATTCACTCCTCTTGGCGAATTGCCAACCTTGCAAGGCTTCCGATTGGCTGAGTTCAACCTCACTCCGAATAATAGTGAAAATCTCGTTGGCTTTGTGGTTAATCCTTCCGCAATCCTCGTTGGATTCTCGCCTATTGCTCCCGCGCCTTCCGTTATGAAAACCTTGTCTGAATACTCGCATATTAGCGACCCTGATACAGGACTTACGCTAGAATATCGCGCTTGGGGCGATGCAGACACAGACACCGCTAAGGAAGTAATCGAATGTAATTACGGCTTCGCCGTTGGAGAAACTGCTGCACTTAAACGTATCATATCCGCGCCTGTATCTGACCAATAGCAATGAATGCGTTTATCACAATAGCAACAAAAAAATCGGGATGTTGCGAAATTATCGCAACCCCCGATGTTCCTTACGAAAAGCAGCGTGAAAATTTCAAAAAATTTGCCGACGTAAATTATTCTGAAATTGAAATGTGGTCGCGTTCGCAAGGAAAAATCCGCGCTCGCAAAATCAAGGCGAGCTCCACTCCTGTTGAAAAACCAAAGGAAGAAATTACTACTACGGAAGAAAATGTAATTCCACCGAGCGAATCTGAATCTACTGTTGAAACGCCTAAAAAGGAAAATCCTAAGCAAGGCAGAAAAGTTAGAGGCAGAAAAGTTAGAGGCAGAAAATAATTTCCATATCCATTCCATATAATATACGGCGGACTTTTCGGAAACGTAAAGTCCGTTTTTTTGACACGGACATAGAATGTAAAACATGTTTTTGCGTTCAACGGTAGCCCTCAGAGAGAAATCTCCGGGGGCTATTCGTTTTTTGACTTCATGGAAATAATTATGAGCAATTTTAAAAATGAGATTAAATCCGCATTTGACGAAATTTTTTCAGAGATTGGTGAAGATGTTGTTTACAAAGGTAGAACATATACTTGCACGGTAACGCAAGGGCAGAATGCGCTTGAACTCGAATCCGGGGGATTAGTTCCTGATGGCAATTTCAACATTAAATTTTTGGAATCAGAGCTTGGTCAAATTGTTCCGAGTGTTGGAGATGTTATGAACTATAATGGAGTCCCATACCGGGTTATTTGGGTTTCAAATAAACGCGGACGCGGACAGATTGAAGTTCAAGTTCAACCAAAGAACAAGTAATGTCTAAGGGAATAAATATAAGAGTTGATGATTCCGATTTCCAAAGGGATATGATTCAACTTGCCAATATCACAGGGAAATCCGTACGCGATGTTTTAAGGAAACAAACAAAGGCTCTAGCGCGTCGCCTAATGGACTTGACTCCGCCAACAAAAGGGCTTGGACAAGGTAAAAAAAATGTTGCTTCAGATATTGGAAGGGTTTTTGCGGACTTGGGCGGTACAAAATGGGAAGATAAGTCGCTAAGCAGAATGTGGCGTGCCGGCAACTATAGCGGCGTACAGAGGTCATTATCAAACCATCCCGATTACTACTCTTTGCCGGTATCGCGCTATGAACGCATATTTGCACAACCAATTCCCAATATCCATTGGGCTGCTATAAACCGAAGCGGGCGCGTTCCCAAAGGTTTTGTAACGCGTTATGCGGTCGGGAAAAAGGGGGCGTTAAAGAAATATATCCGCAAGCGTCAAACGCGTGTCGGTATAGCAAAATCGGGTTGGCTTGCCGCTGCAATAGAACTTGGCGTTAACGCTCCGCAATACGTCAAGAGACACGGCGCAAAGCGCGGTTCTATCGTCAATAAATGTTATGGCGTAAGTCCGTTATTCATTATCACAAATGCGGTCAAAACATTTCCTCGGGGAATGAAAGCGGAACATATTGTAAGAATGGCTATTCAGGGACAAGAATGGGCATTGAAAAAAAATATTGAAATTGAATTAAAAAAGAGAGGTCTAAAATGAAATTACGAGTTGAAAAAATTTTAACTGAATATCTCAAAGAAGAATTGCCTACAATGGCAAGTATGGTCATTTGCGGACATTCCTCCGAAGAGCGTCCTAAGCCTTATATCGTGGTAGATTGTCACGATCCAAAACCTTTTGGGGATATTCCGACAGAATACGGACTACTCGAGGCTACAGTTACCATTACAACAGCCGACGCGGTTGAGGACACTACCCCAAATGCGCAAAACACTCGTCTTATGTCTGTAATAGAGAAACTTGAAGATTTTGAATATGCATCAGACGACCTTGTTTTTAACGAATTTCTTTTTCAGAGCGAGGGAGATGCGAAGGAAAATAACGATATTGGAAACATTGTTGAATATCGCGCAATCATTCAAATTATCGACTGGACAAAGGTATTAGCGGCAAATGAAATTTGACAAGATACTTAAAGTATTATGGCAGTAAAATTCAGAGGTACTAAACAACCGATAGCATTCGGCACAATCAAAACAACGGGGTTTATAGTAGATTCCCACGAGGATTCCGTAGAAGGTTCGGAACTTGAAATTACCGACGAAGAAGGGAACGTTGTTGGTCATTTTTCAGGTTATGGAATCAAATACTCTCGCTCTGCGAGTGTAATTCCGCTTACAGGCGCAACAGCTCCGTCTCCCGGCGAGACATTTACCATTGGCGAAGAAGCGGACAATTTTTCCTTTATCGTCAAGACGGTAAAGAAATCCCGCGCTAAGTCGGACGCAGAGAAATGGGACATAAGCGGCACATATTACGAGTCCGTTCCCTTAGAATCAACAGAAGTTGGTGAGGAATAATGGATAAGTTCCTCGAAGCCTTCTTTAACACTAAACATAAGGTCTTGGGGCAAAACCTAAGACCTTTTTGTTTAGCCCATTTATTATATTTTATCGCGACGGATTCTCCGGTATTAAAAATGATTTTTGGGGAAAAGGTAAAGCTGTCGCGAAAAGATATAGAACTTGCAGTATGGATATGTTCGCGTACACCTGAACAAATATTTTCGGCAGACGTAAACGTCGGGTTTTTTCGACGTATGCGAATGCGTATTGGCAATTTTCAAAAGGCGCAACTTGCGTTTCTTGCTTATTTAAAGGATTATGTGACTTTACCTATCATGTGGGAAGACGAGAACGAAAGCGGTATGTCGCTTGGCTCGCCATGGATCCTTACACGAGCGACTTTTCTTCTGAAAGAAACAAACCTTACGGAATATCAAATATGGGGTATGCCATTTGGAAAACTCTTTTGGTACACAGCGAGCCTGTGTGAGTTAATGGGTGGCTCAAAAGTTATGAGTGACGAAGAAGAAAAAATCATAGACGAATTGAGGAAAGCTGAAAATGGCAAGTAAGGTTGAAGTTAAGGTAAGTATTGATGGTGGAGAATTTCAGACAGGACTTCTCCATATTAAGCAAAGTGCGATGAATTTTAAGTCGGACTTAATCGCTCAGTTTACGGGTTTTTCGCTTGCTAATCTTTTTATGACTGGCGTTGCCGCCGCCATAGATTTTTTAGGCGAACTTGCTGAAGAAATGGGACGTATAAAAGATAAGGCTGAACAATTCAGCGTGTCTATGCGCGAGTGGCAAATTATTCTCAATGGTGTTCGTAATAACGGTGGAGGAGATGAGAACGTCATTGCATTCTTTGATTCAATGACAAAAGCGCGTCAAGAAGCGATAAATGGCAATGAAAAATATCAAAAAAGTTTTCGTGATTTAGGCATATCTATTGACGACCTAAAAAGTAAAAGCAACGATGAATTATTTTATGCTATTGCTGATGGAGTAAGAGCTGCAGATGATGCTCAAAAGGCTTACTACGATACAATGGTCATAGGGCGCGGTGGTGCAAAGGAACTGTTTAACGCACTTGCGTTGGGAAGCGATCTATTACGTCAAGAGGGTGAATCTCTTGGAGTTTATTCAGACTTGATGATAAATGTTATTGATACTGGAGCGAAACAATGGGAATGGCTTTGGAGTAAAATCAAAGTTGGTGCAGCGTGGGTATTTTCTTTTTTGGGAACCACATTGTGGGCATTCTATGATTTATTCCGTCTATCCTTTTATGGAATATGGGACACCGCTCAGATTGTTGTTTTACCAATCGTTGATATATTCAAATCACTTTGGAATACAGTAATGGGTGTCGTATATTCTGTAATGGCATTAGGTGCGGCGTTAAGTGGTAATTTATCCTCCGCAAAAGATTATGCTCAACAATCGGCAGATAGCTTTAAAAAAGCCTGGAAAAATGCAACTACTGAAGTTGCGTCTGATGTAAAAGGAGTTTTAGATAATTCCTATAACAGAATGGCAAATGATTTTGATAAAAATTACCAAGCTCGTGATAAGATATTGGGTGATTTATTCGGAACGGGAGACGACTCACCAGAAAAAGAAACAGGAGACTCTCAAATACGAGGTTATACTGATTATGCAAAGATTGAAGAATTACAGGCGAAACTTGACGCGGAGCGCGAGAAATACGCTTTTGAACAACTTGATTCTCTCGGTAAAATAAAAAATCTCGAAGGAAAAATTGCTGAACTTAAAAAAGACGCTAACGAGGAAACCGAACAAGGATTGAACGCTTCGTTAAAAGTTCTTGAGCTTGAAAAACAAATCGCGCAGGAAAAAGAAAAAATCACGGAAAAAGAAAAGAAAGAACTTGCCGATATTGAGAACCGTAAAAAACAACTTGCGGACGCTGAACGTCAACAGGCGTTTGATCAACTTTCTACTCTCGATAAAATCATTTCACTTGAAGCGCAAATTGCGGAAGAAAAGCGAAAGGCAAATCGAGAAACAAAAGAAGGTATAGAACATTCTATGAAAGTTGTTTCACTCCAAAAACAGCTTGCCAACGAGAATAAGAAACTTGAGCGTCAACGTGAACAGGCGAACAAGGCAGAGCAAGACTATTTGTTCTCCAAAATGAGTAAAGAGGAACAAATAAAGGTATTACAGGCGCGTGCAGTCGAGCTACAAGCAAAGGCAAATGATGATACAGAAGAAGGTTTACAAGCCAAAGTTGACTTTTATGCAAACCAAAAACAGCTTGATTCGTTATTAGAAAATTCAAAAGATAAAAAAAGCGAAACTGTTATCGCATCAAGTCTTGCTGCTATTGGTGGAGGTGGTAACGTGTACGCTCCGTCTTTTTCTGTTGCAGAGAAACAGCTTGACGAATCGAAAAAACAAACTAAGAATCTTGAGAAGATAGCTGAAAGTACAGAAGTACTCGCTTCAAGAGAAGCTAAAGGCGACGAACTTCTAATGCGATGAGTAATAAAAAGACAGGATTTAAAAACGCTTTAAGATCGATTCTCATAGGAATTGGATTTTTCCCTTTGTATGCGTTAGTTTCAATGGAAGTTCAAAAATCTGGAGGTAACACATATATTTTGATTCCTTTCTTTATGATTCCTGCCTTATTATTTATAACTTATGGTATAGGAAGACTACTAAAAATTATGTGGGATAATATTCCAGAATAGCATCTGTTTTTTTGACAATCTGACCTTACTCATAATGATTAAGGTCAGATTAAATAGTGATGGAACAGTAAAGATACTTCAAAATCGAGGCGAATTAGTAATTCAAAAAGACTCTGTTTCGACAAGTACCGCCGTTTGGTTTGTATATCCGTTTTCAGCTGCAAAATCTCTTGCGCCCGAAGTTGGTAAATCTCCGCATCCTATTTGGGACGGATTGTATTGTAAATCCTATACCATAAAAAAAGCAGGTGCGGGGGCAATTATAACAGCTACTTATGAGGGGTCGGAATTTCAGTGGGACTCGGAAAATGATACTGAAGAAAATACAATCGAGGTTGCCGCCACCATGCGTGAAGAGCCTATTGAAACCCATTCAAAGTTTAAAGAATGGATAAAAAAGCGAGAAGACGGTTCATCTGCCGCGATTTTTGATGATGACGGAAATTTTAAAGCTTGGAATAAAGATGACTCGTTAGGAGCAAAATTACTCGGCATAAAGTCCTATTACGTGCCTGGGTATTCTGCAACAGTTACATACATTTCACAGAGTAGCCCCTCCCTTGGAAGTATTGGCTCAATAGGAGGTGGCGGAGGTATTCCGAGTATAGGCAACGGAAGAGAGTGGATGAAAACAGGCATATCATACTCAAGTCTTGCAGATGGAACATATAAGGTCACTGAAACATATCTATCAAGTGGCGAAAATGGTTGGAATAAGGAGGTTTACAAGAAATGATAAAAGACCTCTCTCATCAAAAATTCAAACGCTTCAAAGCTGGTGAATCATTACTCGACCAAGTAACAGCAGAACGTCTCAATGATATTCTTACGATGATTGAGGCAACGCGAATCAATCCGGGAGCAGGATATAGAATTACGCGTACCCACGACGGAACGACACTAGCGATTGATTCCTATGAAATGTCTCGTTCGCCTAAATTGTGGAAAGTTTCCCTTGGAGACGTTGACCTTGACCCAATAAGAATTGCGACAAAAGTAATTCAAATGTTAATGGAGGAGGTTTTACCTATAATCTCCAATCCTTCTCAGTTTACCTCTATTTTTTACGGATTTCTTTCAAATATCATTGGCGCGATTACATCGGGTAATGCAGGAAGTGCAAATGGTGTAAAACAACTTATAGAGAATATTATGGCACCAGTCTATGCTCTTATCGATACCGTTGACGATAAGGTTGAAACTATGCTCGATAAAATTGATCCAATAAGAGATGCACTTGAAAGATATTTTGACACGAGAGGAAAACGTCCACGTTCAGGTGATATGATTTATACGGACGAGTTCGGAATTTGTTATACGATATTTAAAGAAAGCGAAGACGAGGACGGAGTGTATCCAACGCCTAATTTAATTTTTCGAGTTCCATTTGAAGTCGGGAAAACTGAAGGAACAGGAGGTACAAAATATTATGCTCTTACGACATTTCCAATGCCTGACATCGCTGAAATTGTAAAAACTGTAATAAAAGCGGTTGTCGATTTTGTTTCGGCATTATTGGGAAGTTCTTTCGAGGGATTGACGCAATCTATTATGGACGCAGTCGCTCAAGCTATATTTGCACTCTATGATCTTTTATGGGCAACGATAGAAGAAATCCTCAATATGATTTCGGACTTGTGGGCAGCAATAAACTCACTTGCTTCCGCGCTTGATAATAATATTGCAGACCTTTTAGATAGAATCGGACTGAATGATTCGGATATTAGTAATTTGGAGAATCAATTATCTTCTGCCGTCAATCTTTCTGTTATCGCTTCCGACGGTATCGCACATACAATAAGAGTCCTATCTGATTCAGCAGGTTCAGACCAACGGATTGAGACAAGCTGGATTGAAAAAGACGGTACGACTTGTTCTGGAAAAAAACTTATATGGGAATACAAAGGAGATACCGAACAAAAACTTAAAGATATTACCTGGATTGATTCTGATAACGGAGTTGGACACAGGGCAAAAACATTACTATGGGAAGAATATTCTCCTAATGTTGTTAACGTTGATTGGCGGCCAGTTAGATTTATTGGAACTGATGGGAAAGGTTACCAATATCCTTTTTTGCTACGGCTTGATCAAAGTCCAGAGATTAGTCATAATAAGACATCTCAACCTACTTCTATTACAATGTGTGAAGATGGGATAAATTCCGTAACGAAAGATATTGTTGAAATTGTAGATGGACTTCCGATTGGATTTCCATTTGAAGGTGCACCAGCCATACCTCCGAATGCAGATACCACACAACCTACAAATGACAATTAATGAATTGTATGCTTATCTTAGGCAATTGTCCATATTTTGAGTATCCCTCAATATCGTATACTGGAACTATTAGTACTTATCAATGTAGAACTAAATATAACCCATCGCTTCATTATGAAATGGAATATATTGGAGAGATGCTCGATATTTCATCGTTATATATAAACGATGAGGCGTCTATTTGTTCATGTTCAAGTATATCATGTATTATTAGAAAATCGAATAATTTTTCCGCTAAACAGAGTTTTACCATACACAATGTACTCCCTTGCATTTCCTACATAGTTCAAATTAGGTATTATGTAACGAAGAGGGTTTTTAATGGGTGTTGTTTTGATACAACATCATTTGAAGAAGTTTTTACTGTATGTATGTCATTTGATAATACAACAGACACGTTTTCTATAAAAGTGAACAACGATGGAACAATTGTTGAAGGAGATTTTGATCCATCTTATTTTATAAACAAATATGGTACCAGTCTTGAAATTTCCCGAGGCTGGCCAAGTATAATTGGAATATGCGAATCTTAAAAAATATATCTAGTACACAAAATAGAGCAGATATATTCGATAAAGCGCGTAATTTCTATGAGGCAATTAGGCGTGAAATTGCCTCCGGAAGTAAACTCGCGACAAAAGAAAAACGACTTTACCGAAAGAAAATTTGCGATGACTGTCCTCTATGGAGACCTAGTGGCAATTTATGGCTCGGTGAGTGCACACATAAGAAATGTGGCTGCACGAAATTTAAGCGTTTTTTCTCATCTGAACATTGTCCTCAAAATAAATGGTAATACAATGAAAGATCTTACATATTTAGAACAACTCGAAGTCCTAAACGAACTCCCTTTATCCGCACCATTCACCAAAAAGGATTCTCCAGAATGTGTGTCGGATTTCCTCGTTCATGTGCTTTATGGTGCACGACTTTCCGATATTAAATCTCAAAAAGAACCCTTTAGAATTATCTCAAATATCGCAATATTGACTGTTTCTGAAGGCGGGTCAGAGATTAAAGAGCGTCGTCCAGAATACGCTCGTGTAGTAAACCTATTTCGCGAAACTCTTGAGCTGAAAAAAAAGCTAGCGATCGATATTATGAATATAAGAGCATGTAATCCTTCCAATGTTGTTAAATCAGCTTTACAAGGAGGACTTTCTGAATGCGTATCTGATATAAAGAAAAAATACCTGTAAGTCGTGTTTTTGACAAAGAATAATCTAATATGATTTTATACGTTGATACAGAAAAAAAGCAACTTGTTCAAAGCCTAACCAGTAATAAAGCCATAGGGACTCCTGAGTTCATGCAAGGCGACAATGAACCCTTAGAGATTCATTTATTAGAATCAGGTGATGATAAAGCAATTTACTATGACAAGATTTTTTCAGAAGGTGTCGATTTTATAAAGGTTGCTATTGCACGTTTTGATGGTACACCAACTATACTGACGTTCTCTGAAACAATTACAGAGCGTATTAAGACGGGCGGAATAAATATTATGCTTCCTCTTAACACTACCAATATTGAAACGGCAGTAGGAGAGAAAAAATATATAGACGCATATCTTGAAATAGAATATTCTAATGCCAATGGTAAAATAAGAACAGTTCTTCAGACAACATGTCGAGTAAGAAATGACCTTATTGAAAACGCCCCCACGATTGAACTTCAAGATGAGTATTACACAAAAGAATTCATAGAGTCAGTATTTGCACGCAAAGCAAAGGATTACGCCTTTATCATAACAGAGTCTCCCTCTGAAATGAATTCATTTTCGGATGCCGTTATAGAAGTACGTGATGGAAAAAATCTCTTATATAAAACCTCTACGCTTCCAACTTACATAACAAATCTAACAGATACTGACGAAGATAAGATCGACCTTACATCGGAGATTTATTTTTCAGCCACAGGAATTATCGGTAAAAATTATTTCGATTTCTTGCCTTATTTTCGAAATATCTTCGGAAGTATTTATCGAGAAGCGTGGATTTTGCAGGATAAACACCGGACAAGTAATGCCGTAAAAGGTGTTTATATAAAACCTAACCCATTGGGACTTTTACCAGACGGGACGTCAATTTCCTCGGTTATCAACGAAACCAAGCCTTATGCAGCGATATGCAGAAAATTTCATTCTTTTTGTGGAGAATCTAACAAGGGCAATCCCGTTTGGAGTACTTGCCGTTTAGATTCATTTTCGGCGTGTCCAACGAATATTTCAGAACTTATACCTACATGGACAAATAGAACTTTTAACAACTTGCAATCGGCAGAAGAATATGGCCTTGGCGTTAATATACCATCAAACTCTTACGCGCTTATCTTGTTTGAAGCATATCCGTATATGACTCCTTCCGTCAGTAATGTAGATCACAAAATATCTTTTGAAGATTTGATACTTGACGAACATGGAAGCCTTATTTCGGAACAATATCAAGTTGCCTTTACTCCATCCGGATTAACAGATGAACAACTTGCCGAGTATTATCCGACAGCTTATTGGTCACGTTATCATTGGGATGAGGAGATGGAAAAGTTAGAAACAATTGATTACGGATTATGTACTCCTACTGGAATACAATTATTCCCTGATTTCTATGATATTTTAGAAGGTAGCGATCCAGTGCTTCATTTGCCATCTGATTTCTCTATTGAATTAAAAGCCGAAACCGGTTCATTTGAAGTCGTAAGGTTCGACGACTATTACAGAAGTAAAGGAGAAAAATACAATCCAGAAACTAATGAATATGAAGAAATTTTTAATCCTCATGCTTCGCTTATTCGCGATACACCCGCTGAAAGTGGTACGGAGGGAGAAGTTATTGGCGTATCTTTTGATGTAAAACTCAACTCAATATACGATGAGGGTGATGACGCAGAATCATCAATACGTCAACCGTTTGCAATAATTAAAACAGGCGAAGAAAGTGTTACGCTAAAATTATGTGTTCCACAAGGTGCGACAGGAAGAATCTTAGGTTTGAAAATTTTAAATTGGGAAGCGCAAGAAAACGAAAACTAATGATAATGAATAATAATAGTAATGACTTATTTATCAATCTATTTGCAGGTTATGACCGACATAAGGTTTGGTTCACTCCCAAAGAGGTTGGTAGTATATTAGGCTATTCCGATCAATTTGTAAGAAACGCTTTTTTTTCTGGGAAGTTTCAGGGTATCAACACTAATGGAATCGCAAAACCAGGCGAAGAAAAAAAAACCTATATCAGAATTCACAAGACTTCAATCATAGAATTTTTGCTAAAGGATTCAAATTTTGACAACAATAGTTTTTTAGATGGAATGCGACAAATTTTTGAGAATTGTTCAAAATATCGTCTCTTTGCTGTCCAAAAATTACTAAACGAGCACATACGGAAAACTTAAACATAAGGGAAATAGTATAGATGAAAAATACAAAAGTAATGTTATTAATGGTCTGTGTGTTATTTATGTCGGCGTGTGCATCTACAACCGTTACAGAATATGACTCCACCGGCAACGTCGTCAAGGTGACTGAGAGCGACGAGAGCGCAATGGCAATCGCCGCGCAAAGCATCACAACCAAAGACAATATGCTACATGCAAGTGGCTGGGCCGTGGGCGTGCAACCGAGTGCAGGCATATACGGAATTGGCGCATTTGACGTGCTTGCGGCCTCTATTAACGGTACAAACGGCGCCGTCAACGCGGCAAGCTACGCCAGCATGATAAACGCATCAAAAGTTTCTCTGGACGTGACTGCAAACTCTGAAGGAATTACAGCTAAAGCCGAAAGCAATGAAACCAACACAAGCTCAACGAATGCAACGACGAACGAAACGGAGGGAAAATAAAATGAGCGAAGAAATAAAAGAAGAGGGGACTTCCACGCAAACTAGTGCGTGGGAGAAGTTTCGGGGATTTGTCAAAGCGAACAAGGGCAAAATCATCGGAGTCTTTTCCGCAATCGTTGCCTATCTCGCAGGAGACGGGACAATTTCGTCCTTCATTCAAGCAGTGTGGACATCTATCTTCGGGGTTTAGAAGCATATTATCAAGATGTGGAGTTGGAATAATTAAGGGTGCAAGAGGACTTGTAGGAATTATATTTAAGTGGAGATTTTAATGGATAAGATAGATATATACAACGAATTAAAAGACTTATTCCCCTCGGCAAGAATTAACTTTGCAGATACCACTTATTCAATAATGACTGCGAAGTCCTTTTTAAAAACATCATCTTATGTAAAATGGATATTAAAGATATTCGGAATATTTGGATGGCGTGAGAAATTTGACTGCGATGATTTTGCGATGATATGGAAAATGTTTGTATCATTAAGGCATGCAAAATCTATTGCGGGAAAATCAGAAGGAGTTGCCTGCGGAATAATTTGGTACATAAGAGATGTTTCTGGAGGAGGACATGCCGTAAATCTTGTGCGGACAGAGTGTGGATGGCAAGCATTTGAACCTCAACGAGAAGAATTTTTTGAATTAAGCAAGAAGGAAAGAGAGTCTGTATGGTTCGTTTTATTATAATATTGGTAACGGCATTATTTTTAAGCGGATGTATATATACCGACGTAACCGCACCTGAATGGGAAGAACCTGTTTATTTGGAGAGATGAGCATGGAGCGAGAACTTGCAAAACTCACAAGCGATATGGAGCATGTGAAAAAGACTACCGAAGAAATAAAAGTCGGCATTGCTGAAGTAATTACTCAAATCGGTAAAATGGCAGTAGATGCCGAAAGCCTACGCGGTAGGATACGCGAGTTGGAACACAAGACGATTGAACTTGAAGGAGAGTTGAAAATAGCGAAGTCCGACATATTGAAAAATAAATCGGCAATTTGGAAAATATCAGGAATATTAGCTGTAATAGCAAATGTAGCAGGCGTGAGCATTGGAAAGTTTTTTTAAATCTAATATATAGAAGGAAAATCTAAGCTAAAAATTTAAATGAGATTAAATGAGGTATTTTACATATAACTCTATTATTGTTAGTATGTTGACCATGATTTTAGAATACTATTTGTTTTTTTGTTTCTTAATATGCTTATTATCAAATAAATCTGATTGAAAAACAGTCTAAACTTTTAGGAATGATACTACTTGAATTCTTAAGATATAGACTTTTAGTTCATTTTTATTCAAAGATTTCCAAAGTATTTTGGATTTTTAAAGTTGACATGGGTATTCTAAATACCATTAGTATTTAAAACCATGATCAGATTTGATTATCCAGAATCAGAAGGAATTAAGTTAAAGCAAATACAATCTCTTGTGGAGGGATGGAAAGCTTTCTTGCTTGATGATGAACAAGTGCTTTTTGTTTCTGATGGATTTTATCCGCACTATTTTTCTAAGAAGCCGCGAAATTTATTTATAGGCAAGGGAGCCTTAGGGATGGCGGTAGAGAATTATATAAAAACTCTTTTTGATTCTTATGTAAATGGCGAAAAATTTCAGGGCGATTGGAATTATCTCATACAAAACAACCGGTTGATAATAAATATGGCGGCAATTCCTGAACCTTCCTGCATTGCGCTATTCGGGGGATTGTTTGCTGTGGGGGCTGCAATGTATCGCAGGCGCAAATAGGCAACGATTTCACACAATATTGAGTATTCTTATGAAGGATATTAAGCCTAGCGACATATCGGTTGTTTTACAAGGCCCTGTAAATAATCTGACACCCGGCGCGTTAAAATCTGTGCGAAGATTTCTCCCCGGCGCGGAAATAATTCTTTCTACATGGAAAGGTTCTGCAGTAAATGGATTGGATTACGACAAACTTATATTAAGTTGCGATCCCTACTTAGATTCGCAAAAGCAATATCCCACAAATCTAAATAGAATGCTAGTTTCGTCGCTTGCCGGCGTCCGGGCGGTAAAACGCAAATATACGTTAAAGATGCGGACGGATTTTGAAATCACGGGCTGCAATTTTATAAAATTATTTTGCAATAGCCCCGCGGTTGGCAATGAAATGAAGCTTTTTATAGAGAGGGTCGTTTGTTTTGCATGGAAACCACAGCCGGGTCGTTTGCTGCAAGTAGGTGATTTTTTCTTTTTTGGGCTAACTGAAGATATTACTTCCCTTTTTGAAATTCCGTTGTCAACAGACGGGGAATTTTTCTACCTAAAAAATAATACCCCGTCAAATGCTCATCTATTAAGTGAAAATCCAAATAGGTTTCATCCGGAACAACATATATGGATTAATTTCTTGAGGAAATCCGGGGTGGACGCCTCGCTTAGAGATTATACGGACTATAATGAGGAAATGAAAGTTCTAACCGAAAAGAGCTTTATAAATAATTTGGTGTTTTCGTCTTTTTACGAATTTTCCATTTCCACGAGAAAGCGGAATCTATTGCGCTATAATTTCCCAATCCAAAAACGGTGCTATAAATTTTCAGATTGGGTCTTTCTATACAGAAAGTATATAGATAAAGGTTATATACCTATATATGTTCCTCCGTTCCCATCAAAACCTAAATTCATAACGGTAAAAATTGTATCCACGCTCGGGCGTTTTCTTGCTATTTTTATGCCGGTAAAAAAGTATCGCCGAAAAATAAGATTCCTTGTGGACAAATCGGCCATTTATATTTTTTATGGAACAATATAATATAATTTTGGCTGCAGGATATGTACGCGAATCGATGCGGTTCTTGCCTTTTAATGGTTCTTTTAATCCAATATGCGGGAAGCCGGCCATTCATTGGATATTGTCCGCCATAAAAGACTTTGACAAAACGATTATTGCCGTATCGGAAAATGATGTTTCGCTTTTGAAATATCTGGATTGTTTATACCCTGCGATAAAAATTGTTAAGATGAACAAACAATCGACGATTTGCCAGTCTCTTTTCAAATGTCTAAATAATATAAAAAACGATTCCCGCGTTGAGCTTATATTTTCCGACACTTTTGTTTCAGAAATCGGCGAAACTGCCAAAGAAAACGCATTTTACACTTCGTCGAATATTTTCGATTCAAAAACTTGGGCGATTGTCGAATGCGACCGCTTTGGGTATATTAAGAAATTTTATGATAAAAAAAATATTCAAATCCGAAAAAATAGAAAGGCATTGATAGGATATTTTAAGTTTTCTTCAAGCATGGCGCTAAAAAAGTGTTTTTGTAATTTAAATATAAAAATAACAAATTCTATCGTCCCCGTGCTCCAAAAGTATTGCGCCAGATTTAAGGTGGATTCCGTCGATACAGACAAATGGCTTGATTTTGGGCACATACGCGGCTCGGCGGAGGCAAGGCGCAATTTCATATCAAAACAGACAAGAGAATTTAACTCCTTAAGTTTAAAATCAGAAATGGGCGTCATAGAAAAATGTTCGGCTAATATACTTAAACTTAAGGGCGAATATATCTGGTATAAGTCTCTTCCTCCTGCATTGAAAGTTATCTCTCCGCGCGTTCTTTCATATGAAGAAAAGGATGGATATGCTTCTTTGGCAATGGAACTGTATGGCTACCACTCGCTCTCGGAATGTTGGGTTTATGGAACGTCGGGATTTGAAGAGTGGGCGAGAATTATAGAGTGTATTTTCAAAATTCAAGAGAAATTGCGCTCTTATAAGATGCCCAAAGGGGTTAATGTCGACTTAAAGGAAATTTATCTTGAGAAAACGAAGGCTAGATTGCGGCAGCTAAAAAATACGGGATTGTCGAGCGCATTAGACGAGCCCGTTATTTTTATAAACGGTAAAGCTTATAGAAATCTTCCGCTGTTGAAAAACAATCTATTTCATTTGATAAAAAAAGAATTGTTAGAATCGAAAGATTTTTCCATAACCCATGGTGATTTATGCTTCTCCAACATACTTTTCGACCCAAATTATTACATTTTTAAACTTATAGATCCGCGCGGTAGTTTTGGGGATATTGGAATTTACGGGGATCCACGCTACGATATCGCTAAGCTCAGACATAGCATTGTGGGAATGTATGATTTTATGGTAGCAGGATTTTTCGACCTTCGGCAGCAGGCAAACAATAATTTTTCTTTTAAAATAAATTCTATAAATTCTGCCATAACCCTTGAAAAGTATTTCGATCTCTGTGTGGAGAAATTCGCTTATAAGCTTTCTGAAATAAAACTGATAGAGGCTCTATTATTTCTCACAATGATTCCATTGCATTCAGAATCTCTACCGCGGCAAAAAGCATTTTACCTGACAGCAATAAAGAAATTAAACGAAGTTATAAACTAATATGAGAATATGCATAGATCTAGACGGAACAATATGCGAAATTCGCAAGGAAGGTGAATCGTACAGCGACGTAAAGGTGAAGCCTGGCGCCGCCGAAAAAATAAAAACGTTGAAGGAAGCGGGGCATACAATAATAATAAATACCGCAAGGAATATGGGAAGCACGGGCCATAATGTCGGCAAAGCCTTAAAAAATGTCGGCAAAACAACTTTTGAATGGTTGGATAAAAACGGCATTGAATACGATGAAATCTTTTTTGGAAAGCCCAATGCAGACATAACGATTGACGATAGATGTATCCGCTTTGAAGGATGGGATAAAATAAACGAAGGCGATCTTATGGGAAAGGCCAAAGAAAAATGATAAACGTCGTAGTTTTAATGGCCGGCGAAGGAAGGCGGTTTAAAGATGCCGGATATGAGCGTATAAAGCCTTTTATAGAGATATCCGGGAGAATGATGATAGAACATGTTCTTGACGGGATTATAATAAAAGATGCGAAATATATATTAGTCGTGCGTGAGTCGTTTTTTAAAGATTATTCGGAGGAATTAAAACATATAAAAAATAAATACAATGCATGCTTTTGCCCTGTGAAAGCAACAACAACGGGAGCTTTGTCCACTGCGTTGTCCGTATACGATAAAATAACGCCGTTTGAACCGGTCATTTTCGTCGATTCCGACAATTTGTTTGATAGCGCAGAGTTTAATAAATTTCTAGATTTTGCAATTCAATCAGATTGCGATGCTTGTGTATTAACTTCTATTGGCAACAACGAAAATTTTTCCTATATTAAACTTGGTCCGGATAATAGATTTGTTTCAGAAATAGCCGAAAAAAAGGTTGTTTCAAATATGGCAATAGTTGGGGCATACATGTTTTCGAGCGGCAGTTTGTTTGAAAGAAGCGCAGTAAATACAATTATATATCCTCCAAAAGAAAAGGAATATTATATGTCGTGCGCTTATAACACATTGATAGATATGGGTGGGCGCGTTGGATATTTTCAAATGGCCCCAGGCAAATGGAAATGTCTTGGAACTCCTGATCAGTTAAAAGAATTAATGCTATAATATGTGCCGATATTTCTGCGCGAGAATATCGGCGGAATTTATTGCCGAAATTTTTTTCCGCAAGGTCTATATCGCGCGCGCTACAAGCGTCGAAAATTCGGGAAGTATCCGCTGGAACTGCGACACAACTTCTATCGGAAGGGTTGTCTCTCCGGTTATCTCCCAGTTCTCGTTGGCGTTGATTGCGTCTGTCGTCCATTCAAAATATTCCGCGTAGTCGGTTCTAAAGTACAGCTTTGTCCCGGATTGCGCAAATTGGCGCAAATAATCTAAAAACTCTTTCTTGATTAGCCTGCGCTTGTGGTGCTTTGCCTTGGGCCATGGGTCGGGAAAAAATATCATTATTTTGTTCAGGCGCGCGTCTTGCGGCATTGCCTCCAAAAATTCTTCCGCTTCGGCCTTTACGAAATATGCGTTGTCGGCGTTTTTGTTTTTTGCGCGGCGGCGGCTGTCGGATATGCGTTCGGATATCAGGTCGATTCCTACGCATATTTCGTCCTTAAAAGTGGCGGCGTATTCGCTTAAATAATGCCCCTTGCCGCATCCTATTTCCAGGGTTATATTTTTGGAGCGCGCAAAAATTTCAGCGCATGAATCCCTAAGGGCAGTTATGCGCTCGCTGCGTCTTCTTATGGCGTCTTCCAGGCTCATATGTGCAATTAAAGTCTGCTTTTAAAATCTTCGTATCCAAATTTTTTTATGAATTCCATCTTCCCGAGCGCGTCGTTCCAATATGCTATATCCGGCAAATTTACCCCGTTGAATGTTGTCGTCTTTACCATTGTATAGTGCGCCATATCGGTAAATATAAGAATGTCGCCCTCCTTTAAGGGCGCGTCAAAAGAATAATCGCCGATTCTGTCCCCGGCTAGGCACGACCTTCCCGCCAACGAATATGTATGCGCCTTCTGTCCGGGATTGCCGGCTCCCACTATCTGCGGGCGGTACGGCATCTCCAATACGTCGGGCATGTGGCAGGTCGCAGAACAGTCGAGTATTGCGATTTGAGCGTCGTTTTGGACGATCTCCAATACGCGCGTTGCAAATATTCCGGCGTTTAGGGCTATGGCCTCTCCGGGTTCAAGGTAGATTTTTTCAATGTTGGGATGGCGGGCGTAAAATCCTCGCACAATTTTTACGAGTCTTTCCACATCGTAGTCTGCGCGTGTGATATGGTGCCCGCCGCCGAAATTTGCAGTTTTTACTTGCGGTATCATGTCGGCGAACTTGTCCTCAAAATGCGAGAGCACCCGCTCCAAAACGTCGCTGTTTTGCTCGCACATGGCGTGAAAGTGCAGCATGTCTATTTTTTTTGCCGCGTCCGCGCGCAGAGTGTCGCGCCGCGCGCCAAGCCGCGAACCTCCCGCGCATGGATTGTAAATTTGCGTCTCGACTTCCGCGTACTGAGGGTTGACCCGCAGCCCTATTTCAAGCCCGGCGTTGCCGGAAGCTTTTGCGCGTCCGCGCGCGAAATCCGCAAATTTGTCCAGCTGGGCTTGCGAGTTGAAAACTATCGTGTGGGCGAATTCCGCAAGCCGGGAAACTTCGCCCTCTGTGAAAGCGGGATTGTAAACGTGGATTTCCCCTCCGAAATATTCGCGCGCAAGGAGAGCTTCGTTTATTCCGCTCGATGTTGTGCCGCGGAGATATTTGCGCACGAGCGGAAATGTCGAATATGCGGAAAATCCTTTGAGCGCGAGCAGAATTTCCGCGCCGGAGCGCCTTTCGACATCCGCGAGTTTTTTTAGGTTTTCCTCCAGCAAATCCGCGCTCACGACGTACGACGGCGTCGCGAGGTTTTCAAAGTCGAGCTTTTCGAATCCGCGCATTACGCTTTTGCCTCGAGCGCTTTTGTCGCCTGCGCGACTTTGACGTATTTTTTCGCCCAGTATGCGATGCCCGCGCGAGCGTTTTCATCAAGCTGTTTTACAACTTTTGCAGGCGAGCCCAAAACAAGCGAGCCTTCGGGGATTACCGTGTTTTTTGTAACTAGCGCGCCGGCGCCTACTATGGAATTTTTCCCGATTACGGCTTTGTCCAAAATTATGGCTCCCATTCCTATGAGACATTCGTCCTGAATCTCGCATGCGTGTATGATTGCGCCGTGGCCTATGGTTACGTTTTTGCCTATTTTAACACCAGCGTCGTCCGCAAGATGCACCATTGTGCCGTCTTGGATATTTGAGCCTTCTCCGAGCTCGATAGTATTAATATCCGCGCGCAGGACGCAACCGGGCCAGACGCTCGCGTTGGCGCCTATTTTTACTGCTCCCATCAGCACGGCGTTTTTGCTGACAAACGCAGTCGGGTCTATTTGCGGCTCTTGTCCGAGGTATTTTTGCAGTCTTTCTTCAATATCCATTGTAAAAAAATTTTTTGATGGTTGAAAATCTTGCTTGAAGTCTCCAAAATTTCAACGAAATTAAATAACGCGCGAAAAGCTGAAACTTTTGCTTTGGCTTTCGGCGTACGCGCGGCGCATTCTGCCGCAATAACCTCAACAATACAAATCTATATGGCAAAAGTTCTAATTATCGGCGCAGGCGGCGTCGGAAGGGTTGTAACGCACAAGTGCGCGCAGATGCGCGACGTGTTTGACGAAGTTTGGCTGGCATCGCGCACAAAGTCTAAGTGCGACGCCATTGCTTCCGAAATCGCTTCGCCTGTCCACACTGCCCAGGTTGACGCCGACAACCCTTCGGAGGTTGCAGCTCTCATAAAAAAAATAGGCGCGGATTTGCTGGTAAACGTAGCGCTGCCATATCAGGACTTGACTCTTATGGACGCGTGTCTTATGGCGGGAATTCCGTATATCGACACAGCCAACTACGAGCCACCGGACGTTCCGAAATTTGAATATAAATGGCAGTGGGCGTACCGCGAAAAATTTGAAAAGGCCGGCTTGATTGCCGTGCTTGGCGCGGGTTTTGATCCCGGGGTTACAAACATGTACTGCGCGTACGCGCAAAAACATCTCTTTGACGAAATAAACTACGTCGACATTCTCGATTGCAACGCCGGAGACCACGGATTGCCGTTTGCCACAAACTTCAATCCCGAAATAAATATTCGCGAAATTACCGCCCGAGGCAGATATTGGCAGGAAGGTCAATGGATTGAAACTGATCCTTTGAGCGTGCGCTGCGATTTCGACTATCCCGAAGTTGGAGTGAAACCATCCTACCTGCTTTACCACGAGGAGCTGGAATCCCTTTGCCAGAATTTGAAGGGCTTAAAGCGCATAAGGTTTTGGATGACGTTTGGCGACAAGTATTTGACCCATTTGAATGTCTTGAAAAACGTTGGAATGACGTCGATAAAGCCGATTAAAATTAAGGGAGCGGAAATCGCTCCGATTGAGTTCTTGAAGGCTGTTCTGCCCGATCCTGCGAGTTTGGGGCCCCTGACAAAGGGGAAGACAAACATCGGCTGCATCTTCGACGGAATAAAAAACGGCGAGCGCAAAAAGTATTATATATACAATGTGTGCGTGCACGAGGAATGCTACGCCGAGGTAAAAAGCCAGGCAATATCTTATACTACTGGCGTTCCGGCAGCAAGCGCCGCGCGCATGGTGGCGGCGAAAATATGGGGCGGGAAGGGGGTCTTCAATATGGAGCAGCTCGACCCCGATCCATTCCTGGAGGCTGTCGCAAAGTTTGGGCTGCCTTGGAAAGTCGTCGAACTTGACGTTAATAAAAACTACAACTTACCCGATTAAAAGGAAAGGTTTACCGCTATGAAAATGATAAAAGCCATAATAAAACCCTTCAAGCTGGAGGAGGTAAAAGAGGCTCTCGCCGATATCGGCATAGAGGGCATGACTGTTACAGAAGTAAAGGGCTTCGGACGGCAAAAAGGGCATGCGGAAATTTATCGAGGCAGCGAATATACAGTGGAACTCCTTCCTAAAATCGTTCTGGATATTTGCGTTCCGTCGGATATGGTCGACAAGACGGTTGAAACCATAATCAAATCTGCGCAAACCGGAAAGATAGGCGACGGCAAAATTTTCGTATCTCCCGTGGAGCAGGCTTACCGCATCCGCACTGGCGAAAAAGGAATTATTGCAATCTGACGCTTTTTCGCACCGGTTGCTTGGAGGTCAAAAGTTTTCAGCTTGTGCAGGCGGAAAACTAAGATTTTGTATGTTTGAGGGAGGTATAGCGGGCGGTTATATTGAATGCGGAAGCAGATTTTTATCCAAAATTTTTCATAAATAGAAGCATATCCTACGAAGCCCCAATAAACATAGAATAATTGCGAAAAATATTTTTTCATATCAGATTTTTGCGCTGGTGCGCGCAGATTGCTTAAATTTTTCAATTGAAGTTCGTATATTTCCGCTCGGGCAGAGTGTTTTTGCTCGCTGATTTTCCGCAATGCGGCTGAAGGCTGATTTCTCGCTGAAAAGAAGGATAAGAAGGCTGTATAAATAGCAAGAACAGCTTGGATATTCTGGCGTAAAAAATTCGAATTTGAAGATTGCCCCTGCGAGATTTCATTTTATTCCGCGCAATACCATCGTTTTTAAGCGCATTTTTTTTCGGGATGAGCGAGTTGTTTTCAATAAAATGGAAAGATGTTTTTTTAGGGCGGCTATATTCCTTTAATTCGGCAAAATCCAACTGCATTTTTAATAAGCGCTGCGCGCGGAGATGCTGCCTCATTTGGTGAAAACATAGCGACTTTCCCTTGGCGACGCGCGCAGTATTGGGGGCGGTTTTCTAGCTTTTATTGGGGCAAATAACGCCCGCGCGCAGGCATCGCTTATTTAATAAGCGCAAATTATTGCGCCCAATTCTTTTGTGCGCGGAAACCGCCGAACATCCTAAAATTTAATACTTCCTCCGGTTGTTGCACGCTCTTGCGGGAATTTTTATTATTTTTTTGCGCGCCCGCTTTTGCAGGGGCGCAAAATTCTGGAAAATGGCAGATTTTATTTATCGGCTTCCGAAGCTTCCACTACTTTCAAGTTTTCAGATTCAGGCTCTCCCATTCCGAATGAGTCCTTAAAGAAAAGCCATTCTGTTTTTTGGGGATCGTCTTTCAAGTCCTCCATCGTCCATCCGCCGCCGAGCGATTTGTAGAGAGATATTATATGCGATATAAAAAGCTGGCGGCTGGATATTTGATTTTGTTCTGATTGCAGCATTGAGCGCTGCGAAACAAGCAAGTCTAGAAATTCTATTTCACCCTCGGAATATAAAGTTGATGAAAGGTCGAAGGCTTTTCTGTTGTTTTCAACAAGCCTGTTTATGTAGCCTATGCGTTCGCGCTCTTTTGCGGAGGCAACAAGGGCGTCCTCGACTTCCTTTATCGCCGTCAAGACCGCGGATTTCCAATTTGCGCCCATTTGCGCCACGACGCCTTTCTGCATTTCCACGTTAAATACTGTCTTGCCCGCTTGGAATATATTCCATGTTGCGCTTGGACCCACCGACCATGTCCCGTATTGGCTCTTTACTATATTGCCGATTTTTGGGGCTTCGTAGGATATGCTCCCGTTTATGAAAAATTTTGGATAAAAATCTGCTTCCGCATTGCCCACTGCTGCGACCGCCTTGTGCAAGTTGTATTCCGCAGAAATTATATCGGGGCGCCGCTCAAGCAGGTTTGCGGGAACTCCCACGGGGATGAATCTTTCCAACTCAGGAAGGTCTTTCGGCTCCTCAAGCTCTTTTTCAAGCGCGCCTGATTGAAGCCCAAGCAGCAATTCCAGTGCGTGCCGCGTTTGCACTAGGTCTTTTTGCAGCGTAGGAATTTGCGACGACGTGCTGTCAACTTCGGCAGCCGCTCTCACCACGTCCAACTGCGATACAAACCCCTTTGCCTTGCGTTCCAGCGTTATGCGGTAGGTCTTTTTTTGGGTCTCAAGATTGCTCTTTGTGATAATCAATTCCTGTTGAAGCGCGCGGTACGAAAAATAATTGTTTGCAACTTCCGCCGCGACGAGAATGCGAGTCGCGCATTTGTCCGCAAGTGTCGCTCTGTAGCTGGCGACCGCCGATTCTATGCTGCGGCGGGTTCCGCCGAACAGGTCTATTTCCCATCCAGCAGTAGCTCCCATGCCGTAGCTTGTCGCAGTGTCGTGCATGGTGCGGCCTTTTTCCGTTACTCCGGCGGAAGTGTCGAGAGTGGGAAAGAATCCGCTTTGGACTATTCCCAAATTAGCGCGCGCCTGCGTGATAGTTGCAGTTGCGGCTGCCAAGTCCAAATTGTTCTCAAAAGCCCGCTCTATGAGAGATGTCAGCTGTTCGTCTCCGAAAATTTTCCACCAGTGCGCTATTTCTTCGGGAGATACTTTTTTGCTTTCCTCTCCGTCCGTCAAAAGCTTGCCGCTTATTTCCTGGTTCCATTTTTCCCCGAGCTTAGGTTCCGGCTTTTCAAAGTCGGGGCCGACCATGCACCCGCAAAGCGCAAGCGCAGAGCCCGCAATAAGTAGATTTCCAAAGAAGTTTTTATTCATATCTCAATGCCTCAATCGGATCCAAACGCGCAGCTTTCCAGGCGGGATAGTAGCCGAATATAACGCCGACAAGAGCGGAGACTCCCACCGACAAAATAATCGCCGCATAGGATATGGACGTCGGCCAGCCCATCAGCTTTGCCAAGGCTACTGACATTCCGTGCCCGACGAAAATTCCTATTATTCCCCCCAAAATGCAAATCACGATAGATTCTATTAAAAACTGCCTAAGGATGTCGCGCGCCTTCGCGCCAACCGCCATTCTAAGCCCGATTTCGCGCGTGCGCTCCGTTACGGAAACCAGCATAATGTTCATAATGCCCACGCCGCCAACAAGCAGCGATACGAACGCCACGCAAAGAAGCAGGTTTGTTGTGGTCTTTGTGGATGAAGTTAAAAAGTCGGTAAACTCCGCCATTGTGCGGATTCTGAAATCGTCCTCGTTTTCGGGCAACAGTTTGTGGCTTTCGCGCAGCGCGGCGATTATTTCTTCCGTTGCGATTCCAAGCATGTCCGCAGATGGAACCGAAACTATCAAACTGTCGACGTTCGAAAACCTGACCGGCGGCAGAGTGCTGCTTGCCTCCGGATAGAACGTTACACCGGTTGTATATGTTGAAGATGCGCTGAGGGTTGTTGTGGACGTTACCGTGTTCGCCGATACAATAGAAGACGAACCGGCTCCGCGAAGGCGCATTTTTACGGCTGTCCAAGGCGCGATTACGCAGTCGTCCTGGTCCATGCCCATCATATTCGCCCCCTTTGTCTTTAATACCCCTATGACGCGGAACATTACGTTTTGTATGCGCAAGTCTTTGCCAATGGGATTTTCTCCGTCAAAGAGTTCGCGCACGATAGTGGAACCAACCAAACAGACTTTCGAGCCTCTGCGCACATGCATGCTGGAGATAGGTTCCCCCTCTTCTATTTGCCATCCGGATATCTCCAGAAAATCTTCGTTCCCGCCGTTTATGCTGTACGGATTCCAATTCTTGCCTCCGTAAATCAGCTGTCCGCGCACCCATAGCACCGGCGATACCGCCTCGACGTGGTCGCAGTTTTTCAGAATGGCCTCGGCATCCTTCATTGTGAGGTTTGCGCGCGCGCCGGTTCCCGTGTTTACGCCGCTTCGGGTTACGGTTCCTGGAAATATGCGCATGGTGTTTACCCCCATCGCGGCTATGTTCTTTTGAAGGGTTTCCTGCGCGCCGTTTCCGATTTCCATCAGCGCGATAACGGCGGCGATTCCTATCACAATCCCAAGCGTCGTCAGGAACGTGCGCGTTGGATTGCGGCAGATTGCCGTCAGAGCCGATTTTATTACGCGAAGCTTTTTCATTATTTTTCCAATACGGTGTCGTCGGATATTTCGCCGTCTTTTAGTTTGATTATTCTCTTGGCGCTGTGGGCTACATCCATTTCGTGGGTAACAAGAACTATTGTTACGCCGTCGCGCTCATTAATCTCCCGGAAAATCTTCAGGATTTCATCGCTCATGTGGGTGTCAAGATTTCCCGTGGGCTCGTCGGCGAACAGAATCTGCGGCTTGTTTACCAGCGCGCGGGCGATGGCGACGCGCTGTTGCTGTCCGCCGGACAGCCGCGATGGTTCGTGGTCCATTCTGTCTGCAAGTCCGACGCGCTCGAGCATTGTCTTGCCGGCCTCTATCATTTGCCTTTCGGTCATGTGCGCGGCGGTGTAGCCTAGGGGCATTATTACGTTCTCAAGAGCGCTCGTGCGGGCGAGCAGGTTGAAATTTTGAAAGACGAATCCTATTTTTTTGTTTCGCACGTCGGCTCTGCCGTCGTTGTCCAGGTTTGAAATCTCCTTGCCGTCGAGCCAGTATTCTCCAGACGTCGGGCGGTCGAGGCATCCTAGAATATTCATCAGCGTGCTTTTGCCGGAACCCGACACTCCCGTGAGCGCCAGCATTTCCCCCTTTTCGACATTAAGCGAAATTCCTTTTAAGACGGGCAGCTTAATGTCTCCCATTATATAGGTCTTGCGTATGTCTTTAAGCGTTATAAGAGACATCTTTTTTTGCGCCGTTTATTTCTTCTTTGTTGTTGTGTTGTTGCCTCTTTTGCGCTGCGGCATCTTGGGCATAAACGGATTCGACGAGCTTGAGGAGGATCCGGAAATAGTTTCAGTTCCCACGACAACCTCCATTCCCTCGCGTATGTCGGGAGATTCTATAGCGCTGTAGGCTCCGTCGTTTATGGAGCGTTCAACTGCGATTGGGCGGACTTTGTCGCCGTCGGCAATCCAAATCTTGCGCTTGCCGTCGAATTCCGCCATGTCGACGTCTTCGGCTATCATGTCGTCCGAAGGCGAGAATCTCAGCGCGGAATTTGGAACCGAAAGCGCGCCGTCTTTGCGCTTTACTTCAAAATTCAAATTTGCAGAAAGATAGGGCAGGAGTTTTCCGCTCGAGTTGTCCGTGAGAACTTCGACGACGTATGTTACGACGTTCTGCGACATAGTGGCGTTGAGCCTTATTTTTCCAACTTCGCCTATAAACTTTTCGTTGGGATACGCGTCTACGGTGAATACCACGCGCTGCCCTTTCTTTATGTTGCCGATGTCGGCTTCGTTTACCGACGCCCAGACTTCCATTTTCTTTAGGTCTTTGGCTATCAAAAAGAGGCTGCTGGCGCTCATGTTGGAAACGACCGTCTGCCCGACGTTAACTTTGCGGTCTATGACTATTCCGTCGACGGGGGCTTTAATTGTGCAGTATTCCAAATTGCGCTCTTCTACTTTCAGAGCGGCTTCCGCCTGAGCGACTTCCGCGCTTGCCTGCAGGATTTGCGCTTTAGAAACCTCTATTTGGGCGGTTGCCGTTTCCCAGTCAGCCAAATATGCGTCGTAGCTTGCCTGCGAAAGGGCTTCGGAAACTCCGAGCCTCTGCGCGCGCGACCAGTCGCGTTCGGCTTTGCGCAAATTTGCCTCGTTTTGCAGGAGCGTTGCCTTTGCCTGCGCTAGCGACGCCTTTGCCTGTTCCAGCCTGGCTTTTGCCTGCAAAATGTCCGAGCGAGGTATTTCGTCGTCTATGAGCGCTATCAGCGAGCCTTCCGTAATTTCGGAACCGTAGTCGACCTCCTTGCCTTCTTTGTCTTTGCCAAATGCTACTATTTCTCCCGATACGCGCGCGCCAACGTCAACCAGTTCTTCCGGTTCCACTGTGCCCGTGGCGTCGATTGACTGTATTATGTCCTTTTTTTCAATCTTTGCCGTTTTGAATGTGAACTGCTGTTCGCTTTTCTTTATGAACCCGTAGTATGCGACGGCGCCTGCGCAGGCCGCAACAACTATAAAAACGATTATTCGTTTAATTAGTCTGCTCATGGTAAAATTATAATTCTTCCCCTCTTAAATATATTTTCAACGATATACCGCTACAAAAGTTTCAGTAATATTGACCAATTGCTTTAGTTTTATCAAATAAATTTTTTGTACTTAAAGTAAAGCTCCATTGAAAATTTTACGGAATTTTTTGCGTCTTGATATATGGTGTGTTTAATGTTATCAAATACCGCATGAAATTTTTCACGTCTATATTGTTGGTTCTTGCCGCGCAAATTTGCGCTGCTGAAACTCCGCGCGAAGTTTTAGACAAACAAAGCGGCATAGTGTCGCGCCAAGATATTTTTCAACCCGGGGAATTTTTCGAGTCCTGCCACGCGTCCACCGTATTGGAAACACTGGACGGCGGTTTGCTTGTGGCGTATTTCGCAGGCACGCGCGAGGGCGCGGACGACGTTTGCATTTGGATTTCAAAATTTAAAGACGGCAAATGGTCAAATCCGCGCATAGCGGCTTCCGCAACAATGACGCAAGAAAAGCCGGCACCGTGCTGGAATCCCGTCTTGTTCCGCAATTCGGACAATTCCATCACGCTGTTCTTCAAACAAAGCGGCAATTGGCACAACTGGCGCGGAATGCAGACCATTTCAAAAGACGAAGGCCAAACGTGGTCGACTCCCGAACCGCTCGCGCCAAAAGGCAATTTCGGCCCTATAAAAAATAAGCCCGCAAGAGTCGGCAAGCGCATAATTCTCCCCGCCAGCGACGAATTTTCCGCCGACGATTGGCGCGTTTATTTCTGGCTGTCCGACGACGACGGAAAAACTTGGACGCGCACTCCTTACGTAAATCAAAAAGACGAAATCGGCGGAATCCAGCCTTCTATACTAATTCATAAGAACGGTGATTTGCAGGCTATTGGCAGAACTCCCCGCGACATAGGTTTCGTGTACCAAACTTGGTCGCGCGACGGCGGCAAAACTTGGAGCAAACTCGCGTCTACCGGCCTGCCCAATCCGAACTCCGGCACCGATGCTGTAACATTGCAGGACGGGCGCCACTTGCTAGTTTACAACCATACCCAAAATTGGAAAATCCGCAGCCCGCTTAACGTTGCAATTTCCTCCGACGGAATGCGCTGGCAGCCCGCGCTTGTTTTGGAGGACGCCACCGGGGAATTTTCCTATCCGGCGGTCGTCCAGCGCAAGGACGGGCTCGTAGACATAACCTATACGAACCGCCGCAAAACTATCACCCATGTTGTTGTGGATCCGGCAAAGCTGTCGCCGTCTACGGCGGAAATGTTTGCGCAATGGGATGTTCCCGCAAAAACATTTGAATCGCAGTCCGAAAGGGCCGCGCGCGAGGACGCCGCCGCAAAGGCGCTCAAGGCAAAAAAACGGGGACTTAAAAATGCGCGCGAACGCCGCCTTCGCAATTAGCCTCTGAGATGCGGAATATATCCGCACGCGCCCGGAGCATATAGCCGGAGGCGGAAATTTATGCGCAATGAGCCTATTTGCCGATGTAGGTTTTTAGCGCCGAATGCGCCACGCTTGCGTATATGATTTCTCCGATGTGGAATTTGGAATAGTCGTAGTGCGAAATTGCGCTTTCGATTGTCTGCCGGTATTTTGCGTCGCCGCTGTAAGCCAGCATTGCGGCGGCGGACATCGGATTTGTCATATAGTCTCTCTCAGCTTTTCTCGCGGCAGAGTGCGGATATGATTTCAGCTGCTGCATTGCCAATTTTTCGGCGTCTTTTTGCGATTCCTGGGGGCGCCATTTGTAATTCTTGCGCCAATCGAAATTAGTGGACTGATAGTCCGCGGAGTTGTCGTACAGCTTATATTCTCCGACAACTTTCGATGCGTTTTCCGCGTTTGCGCGCAGCCCGGAAAAATACGCCGCTTTGACTTCGGCTACAGTTTCCATATCGTAGAGCACGCGCAGGACTGCCTGGCACTTTACGTATATCCATAGGAAATTCTTGTCTATGTTGTTGAGCCAGTTGTCGTCAAGCCTGTAGCCTTTTGCGCATATTTCCAGCCTAGTCATTGTGCCTTCGGAATATGATTCGCGCATGGCGTAATAATACTTTTCGCGCCATTGTTCCGATTGGGTTAAATCCCACATCACACGCAGTCCGAAAAGCATGCACGGCGCGTAAAAAAATCTAAAGTTGGAAAGTTCGCCCCGGTTTTGCCCCTTGAACTTCCCATCGCACGGGCACTTCCAGCCGTTCGCGTCCAGCGCGGAACAGACTTCTATTATTTTCGATTTTACCGCGTTTTTTTCTTCCGGGGCGGGAATGCCGCTTTTTAGGTATAGGTACATTCCGTAAATCCACGGGACAGTTTGGTCTTCGGAGCCGAGAGGGTAGTGCGTCCTTCCGTCGGACGACACTCCCCTCGAGATAAATCCCTTAACGTCGGAAACAGACGCGCACAGCATCAGCCCTTTTGCCAGTTCGCGCGCCTTTTCGGCGTCGGATGGCGTCGGATTCAGGGTGTGTCTCTGGCAGACAGCGGCCAGGTAAAGTCCTGTAAACTTTGCGGCATTTTCAGTCGGGCCCCACCAATTAAGGTAGTTTGGGCGGCCTTCGGCGCAGTCTTGCGGCGTAGGGAAGTCGCCTTTATAATCTAGGACGAACCCGTATTCGCTCACAAAATCTTCCCATATTTTTTTTTCAGCCGCTTCAATCGCTTCCGAGATTCCGGCGTATCCTGCGGAGCAAATAAAAAAACAAAAAATTATAAGCGGCAGATTTAAAGATTTCATATATAAAAAAAGAAGCAGTATTTTATTTCCGGCGCAGCGGGCGATAGCAAAACATGCGCCTTCTTAAAAGCGAGAAGTATTTTTTGCATTTTCTGTGTCAATTGAATTTTGCGTTATGCAAGCCGGGCAGCCTGCGGCGGCTGCGGAAACTTTTGCGGCGGCTATATTGTTTTGCGCCCGTCCCTCTCCCGCGCGCTTTCCCCGAAGCGGTATTTGCCGCAAAAGTCAACTTTGGCGCTTTATAATGGCTGCGCAATTCTCGAATGGCTAAGGATGCGGCTGGTTGGCGGGCAGGGAATCCGCGTAAATTTCCGCGACGTGTCTTACTTTTATCTCGTCTCCGTTTAATGCCAGCATATTTGAAATTTGCATCATGCAAGCCGGGCAGCCTGCGGCGGCTGCGGAAACTTTTGCGGCGGCTATGTTATCGCGCTTGCGCTGGCCTATTTTGCGCGAAAGGCTGTAATGGGTCAGCGTAAAGCTTCCTCCGCAACCGCAGCATCTGTCGGACTCAGCCATTTCGACAAGCTCGGCGCGCGGGTTTAACTTTATGAGTTTTCGCGGTTGCTCGGATATTCCGAGGAACTTTTTCAAGTGGCATGAATCGTGGTAGGTTATCCGCTCTTTCTTTTCGCAGTTGGAATGCGGAGGCGTGCGCGAGTCTACTTTGAGAACGTCTATTAGAAATTGGGAAATGTCTAGAGTCTTTGATGAAATTTCATCCGCCAGCTTCTTATGTGATGGGGTTTGGGCGTGCAATTTCCAAAAATCCCTTATGGTTTCAGTGCAAGAGGCGCAGGCGGTTACGAGATAGTCAAAATTTTCCGCGCCAAGCTTGTCCAAATTATGCGCCTCCATAGCGCCGAAGCCTTCCGTATCCCCCGAGGCGAGCGCAGGAATTCCGCAGCACGCAAGCCCTGTTGGAATGCGCACTCCGACTCCGTGGTGCGCAAAAATCTTAAGGCACGCTTCGGTTGTGGATGCGTAGAGTTTGTCGCCCATGCATCCGGGGAAAAACAGCACGCGGATTCCCGATTCTCCTGCGGGCGTATCGACTTCGCCAAACTTCTGCGAAAACGTTTTTGCGGGAAGACGTGGAATGTGCCTGTCGCCGCCTGATATTTTTAACAGAGCAGAGCAAACTGTTCCGGCTGCGTTGCCGTCGGGGCGCAAAAAGAACCTTCCAAAGGGCAGCGATATCTTAGCTGCCGCGTCGAAAAATTTTGGGCGAGCAAGAAAGCACCTGAATATCAGCTTTTTTAAGGGGTTTAATCCAAGGTATTTAGCATTTAGCGCGCGCGCTTGCAAAAATATTTCGGCAAGCTTTACGCCCGACGGGCACGCTGCCTGGCACGAGCCGCATAGAAGGCAGCGGTCCAATCTTTCGCGCACTCCCTCGGCGTCTGTCAGAATTTCCGCGGCGAGGTTGGAAATCAGGGCGAGCTTTCCGCGCGCGACGTCGGCTTCCGACAGAGTTTCCGCGAACACGGGGCATACCGATTGGCACGTTCCGCAGCGCATGCAGCCGACTATCTTGTCGTCTAGCGACTTTAGGGAGTCCGCCAGTTTTTTTAGTTCTTTCATCTCGATATGGCTGTCATTTTTGACGGATTTAAAAGGGCTTTCGCGTCGAGCGCGCGCCGCATTTTTTGCGAAAATAAAATGGTTGCCTTGTTTGTTTCGCGCTCGAGCCATTTTGCCTTGGCTGTCCCTATTCCGTGCTCGCCGGAAAGCGTTCCTCCCATTTCTATTGCGCGGGCGAAAAGTTCGTCTATGGCTTGTTCTACGCGGGAAAATTCGTTTGCGTCGCGCTTGTCGCAGAGTATGGACGGATGGAGGTTGCCGTCGCCGGCGTGTCCGAACGTCCCTATGAGCAAATCGTATTTTTTTGCTATGGCGCCAATCGCGTCAATCATCTGCGGTATTTTTGAGCGCGGCACGGTAGCGTCCTCAAGCACGATTGTCGGCCTGCGTCGCGCAAGTGCTGGGAGCGCCTTGCGCCTAGCCTCCCAAAGCTTTGATTTCTCGGCGGCGTCGCGCGCGGTTACAGTTTGAACCGAGCCGTTTGATTTCAAGACTTTTTCTACTGTTTCCGCATCGTCGGCGACTTGCGCGGGATGTCCGTCGACTTCTATTAAAAGTATTGCAGCCGCGTTTCTGGGGAGTCCTATGCGTTCGTTGTCTTCCACGAGATTTATCGTTACGTTGTCCATTATCTCAAGGGTGCATGGGAGTATGTGGGCGGCGATTATTCCAGCTACTGCGTTTGCCGCCGCGCGCATATCGTCAAAAACTGCCATCATAGCGCGCGATGCGCGCGGCGGCGGAACGAGCTTTAAAATAGCTTTTGATATTATTCCGAGCGTGCCTTCCGAAGCCGCCATTAGTCCGCATAAGTTGTAGCCCGTAACGCATTTGACTGTGCGGGAACCGCTCTTTATGAGTTCGCCGCCGGCATCAAAGAATTCCACGCCCATAAGATAGTCCTTGGTAACGCCGTACTTTAATCCGCGAAGCCCTCCGGCGTTTTCGGCAATGTTTCCGCCAAGCGTAGAAACTGCCTGCGAACCGGGGTCTGGCGGGTAAAATAAATTTTCTGCCGCCACAGCCTCGGCAAACCTTGCAGTTACCACTCCGGGCTGGACAACAGCATAGAGGTCTTCTCTGTTTATTTCCAATATCCGGTTGAGTGCCTGGGTGAGAATTACGACGCTGTCCTCGCTGTCGGGAACCGTCCCTCCGCTGAGGTTTGTCCCCGCGCCGCGGACGGTCATAGGTATCGAGTTTTCGGCGCAAAAAGCGACGACCTTCCCGAGTTCTTCCTCCGAAGTCGGGCGGATTGCCATTTTAGGGACGGTCGGCGCGAGAACCGCGGAATCGTATGAGTACGCGAATCTATCGGCTTCATTTGCAAGGACATTGCTTTTGCCGACTATCTTCTCAAATTCTTTCGACAGATTTTTAGATGCCATTTTTTTGCAAAGCATTAAGGATTTGTCTCGGTGTCTCAACTCAAAAATGCGGCGGGCTTATTTTATTGTATCGGGAAAGAGTTGTTTGCGCCCCATAGGGCGACGAAATTTTGCGAAAATTCCTCAAACGGTTTCGCGCGCCGGTTTTTGCATGCCTTGCTTATGTTTCTGCAACATGCATAATAATGGCTGTTTCTTCTTCCTCAAACTATGCAAGGCGGAAAATTTCGCGGTGTTTTGGGTCGGGCTGTGCGCATTGGGCCGTTTAGCGGACTTTTGTCTCTAGGGTTTTAGCCAAATTGCTTTATGCGTTAAAATTTTTTCATGCGCGCGGCGGGTCGGGCTTTTTTTTGCGCGCTTTGAGGCCGGCCCGACTTTTTTGCTGCAGATTTTGCGTATTTTGCGGCTTTTACTGGCAGGCGCCTTTTCTTCTGCTGCCTTTTTTGGGGGGGGCGGTTTGTAGAGCATATAATTTGTTTTCAGTCCGGTTGTTTGTAGCTGTTTTCTGCTGCGCGTCCGCAGCAAAATCAAAAGAGTCTTTCTTGCCTTTGTTAAAAACCTTTTTAAACCGAATAAAATTTTTCTTGAAAGACTTGCAGAAATATTGAAAAAAACCTTTAGGCAAAAGATTATATTCGATTTTTAGGGGGAACCTTTATGGGCAAATCTATCATGGGCGCGCTTGCGCTGTTGTTGTCGATAGCGCTTTCGGCGTGTTCTGACAAGGCTGACGGGCAGGGCAGAAAAAAAGTCAACAACGACGTTTACGTCGTTCTTCCGACAAAACAGTCGGTGGAAATATGGGACGACTACACTGCGCGCCTCGAAGGTGAAAAGTCAGTTGAAATCCGAGCGCGCGTCAGCGGATATCTGGAAAAAATACTTTTTAAAGACGGCGACTACGTGAACGAGGGCGATGTTCTATTTGAAATAGATCCGGCGCCATTTGAGGCCGTAGTGGATGCCTGCCGCGCGGATGTGGCTGAAATTTCCGCGAAAATAGAACTTGCCAATAGCAATCTTGAACGCGCGCAGCAGCTTTACGAAGGCAACGCCATATCAAAGGAAGTTTTGGAAACCCGCCGAAGCGAATTGTTGTCGGCGAAAGCTGTCAAGATGAGCGCCGATGCAAAACTAAAAGAGGCTGTGCTTAATTTAAAGTTCACAAAAATCCGCGCGCCGATATCCGGATATATCGGCAAGCGTCATGTCGACGTCGGAAACCTTGTTACAAATGCGGATACACTTATGTCGACGCTGGTATCGCGCGACATAATTTACGCGTATTTTCAAATCAGCGAGCGCGACGTCATTCGCTATGACAAGACAAAACTTTTTAAATCAATCGACACTGCAAACCGCAAGGGCCCGCCTGTAAGGCTGAAGCTTATGGACGAAACCAGCTTTTCGCACTCCGGCGTGCTGACGTATGTCGACAACAAACTCAACGCCGCGAGCATAGAATTGCGCGCGGATATAGACAATAGCAACGGAAGCCTGTTCCCGGGCATGTTTGCGAAACTCAGCCTAAGAGCCGGAGACCCGGTTGAAAAATTCCTCGTTCCGGAACTTGCCGTCGGAACCGACCTTATCGGCAGATATGTATTGGTTGTTAACAAGGACGACGTCGTGGAGTACCGCGCGGTTAAAATCGGCGAGAAATTGGGCAAAATGCAGATTATCGAGGAGGGCCTTGACGGCTCAGAGCGCGTAATTTGCAAGGGAATTCAAAGAGCCCGTCCCGACATGAAAGTAAATCCGATTCTCGAAACAGCGGATAAAAAATGAAATTCTCTCACTTTTTCATAGATCGTCCGATATTGGCGGGGGTAATATCGATAGTGATATTTCTCATGGGCGTGGGCGCGTATATAGGATTGCCCATTGCGCAGTATCCGAATATCGCCCCCCCGATGATTTACGTTTCCACTAAATATATGGGAGCGTCTCCTGAGGTCGTGATGAACTCCGTAATCGCGCCGATAGAACAGTCTGTCAACGGCGTAGAAGGCATGATTTACATGCAAAGCCAAGCGGGTTCCGACGGCTCGGCGCAGGTTGTGGTAACTTTCGAGACGGGTACAGACATCGATATGGCGCAAGTGCGCGTGCAAAACCGCGTGTCCGAAACATTGAATCGCCTGCCGAAAGAGGTTCGCGACTCAGGCGTTACCGTGCGCAAGCGTTCTCCGGATTTGCTCATTACGATCAATCTTTTTTCCCCGAATGGAACGCGCGACAAGCTGTATCTTACAAACTACGCCCTCACGCAGATGCAGGACAGGCTTTCCCGCGTACCGGGCATAAGCGAATTCAACGTTTGGGGGGCTAAAGAGTACAGTATGCGCGTTTGGCTCGATCCGGATAGGCTTTCGGCTCTAGACATAACTCCCGCGCAAGTCGTCAACGCTTTGCAGGAGCAGAACAAACAGATTGCCGCGGGAAAATTAAACGCGCCGCCTCTGGAGTCCGATTCGTCTTTCGAGCTTATAATAAATACACAGGGCAGATTGACCACTGAAAAGGAGTTCGGGGATATAATTGTAAAAAATATGCCCGACGGCCGAATTATCCGCGTGTGCGATGTTGCCCGCGTGGAGCTTGGAGCAAACGTTTACGGAAATGAATCGTACATAAACAATAAGAGCGCGGTCTCAATGGGCGGATACCAGTTGCCGGGCACAAACGCGATTGAGCTTGCAAAAAACATCCGGGCCGAGCTTGCGGAGATGAAGAAAAACTTTCCCAATGACGTCGACTACGTCATTGGCATGGACGCCACCGAATACATATCCGAATCCATCAACGCTGTATACCGCACGATTTTTGACGCAATTATACTGGTTGTTTTCGTTATACTCCTCTTCCTGCAAAATTGGCGCGCGGCTGTAATTCCGCTGTTCGCAATTCCGGTTTCGCTGGTTGGAACGTTCGCAGTGATGTATCTGTTTGGATTTTCCATAAACAATCTGTCGCTGTTCGGGCTTGTGCTTGCGATTGGAATTGTTGTCGACGACGCGATTGTCGTCGTCGAAAATGTCGAGCGAAATATGGGCGAAGGGCTGCCCGTAAAGGAAGCCACTGAAAAGGCAATGACGCAGGTTCAGGGGGCGGTCATAGCAATTGCGCTTGTGTTGAGCTGCGTGTTTTTCCCGACAGCGTTTGTTGGCGGAATAACAGGAGAGTTTTATAAGCAGTTCGCGCTTACGATTGCAGCTTCCACAATTTTGTCCGCGCTTGTGTCGCTTACGCTCACTCCCGCTCTTTGCGCATTGCTGCTAAAAGACCATAAAGACCGCGGCAACGGATTTTTCTCCAAAATATGGGACTATTCCATCGGGCGGCTATTCAAAATGTTTAATCGTGGATTTGACGCGCTTTCCGACCGATACGGTTGGCTGGTAGCCAAGCTTACCCGCGTGGCGGTTCTCATTATGCTTTTGTATTTCGGGTTGCTTTGGGCTACGAAGGAACTTTTCCAGGTTACCCCGCAAGGATTTATTCCCAAACAGGACCAAGGCTACATAAACTCCACTATAATACTTCCCGACGGAGCGTCTTTCGAGCGCACAGAGGAAGTTGTAAAGCGCGCTGGAGAGCTTGTTATGGGTATAGACGGCGTGCGTTATACAAATGCGGTCGCCGGCAGAAACGGAATATCCGGGATGTCCGCATCGAACTCCGGAAATATGTCGATAGTCTTTGACGACCGCGCCGAGCGCGACAAAAAGGGAAGAAGCGCAAATATTATATTGGAGGAGGCGCGCGAGCTTATGGAACGCGAATGCCCGGAGGGTGCAATATACATGCTTACTCCAGCTCCCGTTCGCGGTATCGGCAGCGGCAGCGACTTTAAAATGCAACTTCAGGACAGGGCCGGTTACGGTATCGAAGAACTGCAAAAACAGCTTCAGATTTTCGTTGACGAGGTAAATAAGCTCGACAGCGTGTCGCAGGCGTTTTCGGCTTTCAGAATTTCCGATCCTCAGCTTTATATAGACATAGACCGCGAGCGCGCGCAAAAGCTCAACGTGTCTCTCGACTCCCTGTTTACAACCTTGCAGTATAATTTAGGCTCTATTTACGTTAACGACTTTAATATTCTAGGCCGCGTATACCGCGTCGTTGTGCAAGCGGAAAGTTTCAGCAGAAGCCGCCTGCGCGACATCTACAATTTAAAAGTTCCCAACGAAAATGGCGAGCAAGTTCCATTGGGCTCCCTCATTTCCGCAAAACGCATTGTCGGCCCAGACCGTACCGTGCGCTACAATATGTATCAGAGCGCGGAGGTACAGGGAAACCTTGCTCCAGGATACAGTACGGGAGAGGCTGTTGCGGCAATCGACGAGCTCGCCCGAAAAATTCTTCCGCAGGGAATGGGCATAGAATGGACGGACATCGTTTACCAGCAAAAGAAGGCGGGGAACTCGTCGATTGTGGTGTTCTTTGTTTGCGTGGTGTTCGTATTCCTGGTTCTCGCGGGGCTCTACGAAAGTTGGACTAGCCCTCTGGCGGTCATCCTAATTGTGCCTCTGGTCTTGCTCTTTGCAATCAGCGGAGTCCACATGCGCGGAATGGACAACAACATAATGACCCAGATTGGGTTTATTGTGCTCATTGGGCTTGCGTGTAAGAACGCCATTCTAATTGTCGAGTTCGCAAAACAGCGCGAGGATCGGGGCGAGGAGCTTGTCAGTGCGGTTTCCCACGCGTCGCGCAACCGTCTGCGCCCGATTGCCATGACCTCGCTTGCGTTCATTTTTGGGGTTGTTCCTCTTGCATTCGGAATCGGTTCCGGATTTGAGCTTCGCCAGAGCTTAGGAACGTCGGTATTCTTTGGAATGATAGGCGTTACAATTGCAGGGTGCATATTTACGCCCGTATTCTATTACATCATTCGCCGCCTGACATCAAAAAAGCGGGCGGACGGAACGGCGTAATTATTTTGCGGGCGTTTGCGGCGCAGCTTTTAGGCGGTGCTTGGGAAAGTTCGCGCGGAAGGGAGTTTTCGGAATGCTCCGGAGGTTCTTTTCCGGCAGTATCTAGGATAAAAATTTATGGACAGACGAAGTTTCTTAAAAGCCGGGGCGCTTTCCGCGGGACTGGCTGGATTTTATGGAAAATCCGTTGCGGAGGATATATCGCAAAGCGGCGGAAACTTCTTGGAGCCGGCTCGTCCGATAGATTTTAACGATAAATACGATATTGTAGTTTGCGGCGGCGGACCCGCCGGTATTGGGGCAGCTTTAGGCGCAGCTCGGGCCGGAATGAAAACGCTTATTTTGGAAGCAGGAGGATGTCTTGGCGGAACTTGGACACGCGGGCAGCTTTCTTGGATATTCGACTTCAAAAAAACGGGCATATGCCCAGAGATTATATCCCGCCTCGACGCCCGCAACGCCCGCCACGGCGGAAACGACAAAGATTTTGTATACGAGCCCGAAGCTATGAAAATTATTTTGGAGGATTTGATTTCAGAAGCGGGCGTTGATGTGCGTTATTTCACGACATGCTGTGCGGCCTATAAAAAAGGTGAAAAAATGAAGACTCTCGTAACTGAGTCAAAATCTGGCCGCCATGCATGGGGAGCGAAAATTTTTATAGACTGTACGGGCGACGGCGACGTGTGCGCGCGCGCCGGAGCGGAGTTCGAAATTGGGCACAATTCGGACAGAATCGTCCAGCCGTGCTCTTTTAACGCGATTGTGGCAGTTGAGGATGTCGAAAAATTAGGCGGCAGAATTACGGCTTATAAAAAAGATTCCCTCGCCGGACATGTAGAGTCGACAAAGTTGAATTTGCAGGACCTGCGCGCGGCGGGCATAGAGCCGTCGTACAACATGCCCACGCTATTTCATCTGGGCGGCAACATTCTGCTTATGATGTTTAACCACGAGTACGGCGTGCATTGCGACAACGCCGAAGAAATCACGCGCGCGACAATCCGCGCCCGCCGCGAGGTTTTTAAAATGGCGGACGCACTTGCAAAGACAAATTCCCCTTGGCGCAATGTCCGCGTTGTGGCAACGAGCGAGCATATTGGCATCCGCGAAGGCCGCAGGGTTAAAGGCCTTTATGAAGTATCGACTTCAGATTTGCTTTCCGGCGCCCGACATCCGGACGCCGTAACCCGCGCTACTTTTGGCGTTGATTTGCATGCCCATACTGAGGAAATCAACAGAAGCGAAACAATAACCCATTTGGAGGGGTTCAAGCCATACGATATTCCATTGCGCGCTCTAATATGCCGCGATGTAGACTGCCTGATGATGGCAGGCAGGTGCATAAGCGGCGATAGAATTGCGCACGGAAGCTACCGCGTAACGGGAAACGCTGTTGATATGGGCTATTCCGCGGGGCGCGCGGCTGCAAAGTTCGTTTCTGAATCAAAGACGCCGCACTCTTTGAAATCCTAGGAACCGCAGGTTTAAGCGCGCCAAAACCGGCGCGAAAAATATCTTAACGAAACTTTATGAAAGCAGGAAAGATAATAGCGTTATTTCTGCCGCTTGCGTCGTTAATATCGGCGGCTTGTTCGCATTTAAGCGGCGGCGGAAACTTTGGGGTGGAGGACGAATTGGCGCGGATCCAAAACGAAAATTTTATTTTGGCGCTTTCGTCCTCGAAGGGTATAGTGCTCATAGACCGTTCCGACGGCAGCAAGTATTGCCAGTTGCCGGCGCAGTTTGACATAAAAAATGTTTCGGTTTCAGGCGGGGAAATTTTTTACGAAATTTGTTCGCGCGGCGCCTCAATGCGCGCGAATTTGAAATTTGCGGGAGATTCTGAGTTTGAACTCGCGCTTTCGGGCGACGGCGATATGCCTGCCCCGGTGGCTTATCCTTCCGCGTGGAAAATGCAAAAAGGCGATATAGGATTTTATCCGATAGGCACGGGATATGCTTTCCCGGTGGATATGCAGGACATCCCTCTGCCGAAAAAGCAAAGTTGTGTCGGGGGCGTTGGGTGGTCTATGGGTATGTTCGCCTTCAAGCGCGGAAATTTCTATCTGCTTTCGGCGGTTGAGCAGGGTGTGGACGCGGAAATTTTGAATTTTAAAAACGCCGGTCTTGCGCACACTGCGGTGAATTGGATTTCTGAAAAGGGGAAGTTCGGCTATCCTAGAAAAATGAGATTTATCGCCGGCAAGACTCTTGCGGAAATTATGGGAGCGTACCGCGAATATAGAAAATCTATGGGATACGTAAAAACGCTCTCCGAAAAGGCGCGCGAACTGCCTCATTTGGAGCAGATGAAAGGTGCGGCTGATTTTTGGATTTGGGAAGACAACATGACAAACCGCTTGTACGGGCGCCCGGAAATTCCGAATAGGCCCGCGCGCAATGTTCGCGCCATAGCGGATGAAATGCAAAAACTCGGAATAGACAGGGTACTCTGGAATTATATAGAGCCGGAAACTCCCGAAGACTGCCGCTATTTGAAAAGTTTGGGGTTTATCGTCGGCAAATACGATATTTACCGCGATGTCCTTCCTGCAGATATTGCCCACAAAATAATAAAGTGCCGCGTAGAGCGAAGCGTAAACACCAAATATTGGCCCGATATCGTAAACATTGACGAAAACGGCGAGCGCAGAAAGGCTTGGAAAGTCCACGGAACGGACGGAAAGATGTACTGGCAGAATTCCGTTTGCGAAATTGCCGCCTACGAGCTCACAAAAATAAATGTTCCCGCAGAGTTGAAAAATATTCCCTACAATTCGCGTTTCATAGACGTTCAGGCTGCGACCCAGGTAAGGGAATGCTACAGCCCGAAGCATCCGGCAACCAGGCGCGTAGGCGCCGAATACATACGCAAACAGCAAGATTATCTCACTTCGCTTGGGCTGATAAACGGCGTCGAATGCGGGCACGAAATTTACGTTGCGCACTACCATTATGCGGAAGGTCTGCTAAGCCCGGCAAAATTTAGGGTTCCCGATTCCGGCAGAAAAATGACCCACGTCCATTTGCGTTCCGATATGCCTGCTCAAACTGAAAAATTTATGTTAAATCCGCAGTTCCGCGTTCCGCTTTGGGAGCTTGTCTACCACGACTGCGCTGTGAACTATTGGTATTGGGGCGACAGCAACTGCTGCTGTCCTGAACTTATGTATAAGTTCGACAACTTTAACGCCCTATATGGTTATCCGCCCATTTACAGTCTTGATGTTACCCACTGGAACTCCCTTAAAAATGAAATTGCAGCCTCCTACAAGCGCGCTTCCGCAGTCGCACGCAAAGTGGCTTTTGAGCGGATGACGGATTTTGAATATTTGACCGACGACAAAAAAGTGCAGCGCACGACATTCTCAAACGGGATTTCGGTTATTGCAAATTTTTCGGACGCCGAATACCGCGCGGTAAACGGCAAAATAATCGCCCCTTGGAGCTACGCTATGGAAGGCGAAATATAGGCGCGGAGGGGGCCAGAGGCATTGTCGCGCTCCACCGGATGTCGGCGCGCGGGTGGGCGGCATATCGTGCTTTTCAGAATACGGCAATGGACTCAGCGGTATATTTTTCCCCGTGGAAACGAGGGCGGAGCGTCGCGCAACGCCTTATAGCAAAGTTTGCCAAAACACACCGCGCGGTTTTTTTGCGCAGAGGGAAGGGTGATTGCGGGAGTTGCCTCTTGTTGCAGCGGGGAAAATAGAATTTGCTGTTTTTTTTATAACAAAAAAATTTTGACATATAAATAAAACTTTGCATATTATAACGATGTAACTTCGGATTTGACGCGCGGAAAATATGCGGGCGGATGATACTCCCAGAAAGATTATTTCAGGGGGAGTGCCGTTTTAGCGGTAAAATAAAAATGGAGATTACAACTTATGGACGCGAAACTGAAAAAATTTTTATCGGCTTTTTTGGCGGCGGACGCCGCATTGTTGTGGCTTTGCGCACCAGCTGCTTTTTCCGCCCCTAAGATTGAGAGAGTTCCGGAACTGGCTGGGAAATCTCTGGTCTTTGTGGAACGGAAACAGTTTCCGCAGGACCACCACAATACCGCGAACATATTTCAGTTCGGAGAAATCAACGAGGGCGCATGGAATGCATGCGCGGGAAATTCGACTATGTATATTGTCGATTTTGACGGGGAAGGCAATCCGGCAGCTCCCAAGGTTCTGGCTCATTCCAAAGACGGAATTGTGCGCGATCCGGAAGTTTCTTACGACGCTAAAAAAATTGTGTTTTCTATGCGCGGCAACCGGAAAGATTCTTACAGCATATACGAAACAGACCTTAATTCCGGAAAGGCCGTTCGGCTGACGCGCGTTGCTGAGGCTTGCGACATAGACCCCGCGTATCTTGGCGACGGGTCAATCGTATTTGCGTCAACCCGCGCGGCTAAATATTGCGGATGCAATAGACATATAATGTGCAATCTTTACAAGATGGATTCCGACGGGTCCAACATTGTCCAAATAGGAAATTCCATAGAATTTGAACACATGCCGCATGTGCTGCGCGACGGCAGAATACTATATACGCGCTGGGAATATGTCGACAGAAACTTTTCCGGCGCCCAAGGGCTTTGGACATGCAATCCGGACGGAACTGCGCACACTCTCTATTGGGGCCAGGAGACTAAACAGCCGTGCCTCAACGCCGTGCAAATGCCGGATTCTACAACAGTGGCGGCAATACTGGGTTCATGCCACAATATTGCCTGGGGCGCGCTGGCGATAATAGACAGAAAAATAGACGTGGAAGGCGAAAAAAGCGTAGTAAAAATATTTCCCGCCGAGGCACGCAAGCTCATCGACAAACCGGGAGACGTTTTTGCCGATTCAATGAATGCCCTCAAACTCAAATATGAAGATCCTGAACCATTGTCTGAAAAACTTATTTTGGTTTCGAGGACTATTTCTGAAAATTCCCGCAAGATGGGGTTGTATCTTGTAAATGTGGAAACCGGAGATGAGAGGCTAGTTGTCGAGGGGGAGGGCGACTTGGGTATTTTCGACCCGAAAATCGTTGCCGTCCGCCCGCTGCCGCAAGCTTCTGTTGATAGGCGTTCGTGGGAAAGCGATGCCAAAAGTCTGGTGTACGTCGGAGACGTTTACGAGGGTACGCATATGAAAGGCATAAAGCGCGGCGACATAAAATGGCTGCGCGTAGTGCAAGACCATTTCAAGCTGACGTACAGCCCCGGATGGTGGGAAAATGAAGGCTCGCAAGCGCCTGCGATGAATTTTGACGACTACGACCGCAAGCAGCCGCTCGGAATTGTTCCCGTTCGCGAAGACGGTTCGGCATTTTTTGAAGTGCCTGCGGATAAATTCGTATATTTGCAGGCTTTGGATGCCAACGGGGACATGCTGCAGACTATGCGCAGCGGATTTTCCGCGCTTCCGGGCGAAATTGTTTCATGCGCCGGATGCCATGAATCGCGTTTTTCGCCGCCGCCCATATCTGGGCACGCGTTCAAAAACGGCAAACCCGACAAAATAGACTCATCAGGGCTTCCGGCTGCGGGAGAGTGTTTTTCTTATATGAAAACCGTCCAACCGATTTTTGACAAGCATTGTTTGGGCTGCCACGATGTCGGCGGTAAAGGGGCGGGAAAGCTAGTCTTAGCGGGCGACAGGGGGCTGGTTTTTAACCGCTCTTATTTGGAGCTCCACAGTAAAAAATATGTCAAAGCCATAGGGGCGGGACCCGACAAAGTTCAAGAGGCAAACACTTGGGGCGCGAAGCACAGCCCTATTGTCGCAAGAATCAGATCCGGGCACGGCGGGAAGCTGTCCGAAGCCGAGTTTGCCGCCCTGCGTTTATGGATAGATTTGAACGCTCCGTATTATTCCACCGAAGACTGTGCATATCCGGAAAACCCCACTGGGCGCTGCCCGCTTTCGGCTGATGAAATCGCAAAGCTTTTTGAATTGTGCGGGAAAGTTTCCCCGGTAAAAAAAGAGCCCAAATGGCTGGAAAAACGCATAAAAGCGTCCGATTATAAATTCGAGGAGGTTTCGTTCGACCGTCCAGAGATGTCTTCTGTGCTAAAAGGTCTCGATCCCAAAAGTTCCAAATATGGGGAGGCATTGGAAATCATAAAAATGGGCGCCGCCCGCTTGAATGAAAAACCCCGCGCGGATATGGCAGGCTTTGAGGAGAGTTCCATTTCAAAATTGCGCCGGGAAAGGTTTAAGAAATTTGTCGCATTGGAAGACGCATCAAGGCGCGCGCGTTCCGGCGGAGAGAAAATAAAAGACCCTGAAACTATAAAAAATATTCCCGTTCAAACGGGCGAAAACCTTGGGCGTTGACGCTGCATCTCCGGAATGGCGGATTTCCGTCTGCTTAAAACATGTTTGGCGCAACTGCCTCCTGCAAACCCCGAGGGGCGGAGAAACCTCCGGTATTTGCGCGGGTCGGTAAAATTCGGAATGCAAAAGGATTTTTTCTGCTTTTGCGGAATGCTCTGTCAAAATTGGAAGTAGCGCTCGGAGAACGCCAATATGGAAATTTAAGGCAGGGTTATTGGGGGGCAATTTTTTAAGCTCTTTGTGAAATGATATTTTTTGATTTTTTTGCGCAAGGCTCCAAAGTGTGCGATTGTTTTTGTGCGTTGCAGGTTGCGCGGCGGAAAATTCGGAAACAGCTTTCCGCGCATATCGGGCGGAGGCTAAAAACGCGTTGCGGCGCGGTAAGGATAAATTGTCCGCGCCAGTGGCGCATATCGTGCGTATCGGGGCGTTTGGGCGGTGCTCCCTCTATTTTGCCGGATTGCCGGCGTTTGCGTTGCGCCAGAATCTTTTATTTCCGTAAGCTGCGTTCTTCGGTTTTTCGGACTGGATTGAGATGCTTTTTTAGTTGACATATTTTTTATATGAAAAAATATATTTTCATATATGAAAAATACAGGAGAGAAATTCAAATATGCAAGGTATCATATTCCGAATGTTGCCAAGGCAATAACCGTAATCCGCGCTTTGTCTAAGAGCCCGTCGGGAATGACGCGCGCGCAGATAACCGACTGCACTGGATTTAGCGACTCCATAATTTTTAGAATCCTCTATACGATGTCCGATTATGGGATGGTTTTAAAAAATCCCGATAAAACCTATTCGATTTCAAAAAAATTCGTGTCAATGGCCTACGACGCAATTTCCGGGGAAAATCTCGTTCTCGCCGCGCGCGAATCTATGAACGAAATTCGAGATAGACTTTTGGAGCCTGTAATGCTGGGAGTGCTTTCCGACGAAGCGGTAATTATGATAGACCAGTCTCCGGGTAAAAACCCGTTCGGTTTCACGGGAAAAATCGGAATGAGGTGCCCCCTTCACAGCTCGGCGCCTGCCAAGGCCATATTGGCTTTTCTTCCGGCCGGGGAAATGCAGGCGATTGTTGACAAAATAAAATTTGAAAAGTTTACTCCCGAAACCATAACAAATAAAAAGAAACTCGCAGAGGAATTGGCGGCAGTCAGAAAAAAAGGATACGCTACGGATTGCGGGGAGTATTTGACAGGGGCGAATTGCGTAGGAGTTCCAATATTCGATTACCAAAAATATCCGGTCGCTTCCGTTTGGATAACGGGGCCGGCCGAGAGGGTTACGCCGGGGAAATTCGATAAAATAGGGCGGATGCTTGTTAAAAAGGCCGCGGAAATTTCAGGAAAATTAGGTTACGAGAAATAACGGCGGCGTTTTCAAACGGCGGGTTTAATGTGTCGTCGCGGATAGGCAAGGCTGGCTTGGGGAATTATTGCTTGCTGCTGCTTAGGGCCTGTGTCATATGGGCGCGCATATGGAATAGCGCCGGAATTTGTGCGCGCAGGCGTAAATAGTTTTTACAGCTGGATGCAAGTTTGAAAATGCGTCGATTTGCGTTTGCGCGGAAACATGCGAGGATAATTTTCAGAATTGAAACCGTCCGCTAAAATATGCGGCGCGCGCCCGGTTAGAGGGCCGGCGCCTTTACCGTAAATCAGGATTATATCCAGGCGGGCGGCCGGCAAATTTTGAATATGCGGGCTTGGTGTTTTGCCGGCAACTTATGCCGCAGCGCCTTTGAGAGGATTTTTTTGCGGAAACTTATTTTTGGTTGCGGAAAAGTTTGACAAAAAAACTTTGTTAGTGCTTTTGTTTTTTTGTGGCACTTTTTTCTATTTGATTTAAATTACAAATTCATAAGCAAAATTTAAAAGTTTTTCGTTATGCAACGCAGGGAATTTTTTCGCAATGCGGCAATAGGCGCAGTAGGTTTGGGTTCGTTTCCCGTTTCAGCGCGATGCGCTCCGTTAGCAGGCGGCAAGATGGGCGAGAATGTCTATGACGTGGCCGTTATAGGAGGAGGAACGGCCGGCACGGCCGCCGCAATTCAGGCCGCCAGACTCGGAGCCAGGACGCTTGTTATAGAAAGCGGTTCTCAGCTGGGTGGAACCATGACTACGGGCGGCGTAAATTTTCCGGGCCTTTTTTATGCGTGGGGAAAACAGATAATCTCCGGAATCGGGTGGGAGCTTGTTTGCAAAACGGTGGAAACCCACGGAGATTCATTTCCGGATTTTACCGCAAAAAATTTGCCGCATTGGAAGTACCAGGTAAAATTAAACGAATATTTGTACGCGTGCCTTGCCGAAGAGGCTGCGCTCGAGGCGGGAGTGAATCTTTGCTATTATTGTTTCCCGATGGAAATATCGCGGGAATCCGCCGGCGGAGCAAACTGGATGATTAGCGTCGCCGCGCGCGACGAAGTTTTCGGCGTGCGCGCAAAGCAGATTATAGATTGTACCGGCAACGCCTCCGCCGTGCATTTGGCGGGATTCAAGCGGATAAGGGAAGACGAAATCCAACCGGGAACTCTCATATTTGGAATTTCCAACTACAGCCTTGAAGCCGTCGATAAGGCGGCACTTAAAAAAGCTTATGCAGCGGCGATAAAAAGCGGAGAGTTGGAGTCGTCCGACCTTTGGGTAGGCATAATCGGAGTGCTTAAAGAAGGCGGGTTCAACAGCCAGCATACATTGAATGCAAATTCGGCGACGTCGGAACTTCAGACTAGGACAAATATCTCCGCGCGAAAATCCTTCCTGAGAATATATAGGTTTTTAAAGCGGCAAAAAGGTTTGGAGAACATTAAAATAGACTATGTAAAAACCGAGGCCGGCGTGAGGGAAACATACCGCATCGAGGGCGAAACCGTCATAACGGCGGAGGATTACGCCTCCGCGCGCGCCTATCCCGATTCCGTATGCTACTCCTTTTATCCGATAGATTTGCACGTTCACAATACTGTAAAACCTAAAATGCTGGAGAGCGGGAAAGTTCCATGCGTTTGTCTTTCGGCTATGGTTCCGAAAGGTTCGCGCGATATTCTCGCGGCGGGAAGGTGTGTTTCCAGCGACAGGCTTGCCAATTCTGCTTTGCGCGTGCAGGCGTCGTGCATGGCTATGGGGCAGGCAGCGGCGGTGGCTGCGGCTTTGGCGGCAACTGAAGGAAAGTCTCCGGCGGATTTGGATATAGGCGAAATTAGAAAAGTCTTGAAAAAGCATAATGCCATTGTTCCGAACGTTTAATTCAAATGTGCATTGGGCGGGATTCGGCCGGAAATTATTTTATGTCGAAAAAAAATAAATTCGCGGCGGAACTTTTCCCAAAAGTTTTATTTGTGTCCATATTGGGATTGGCGGCTATTGCCGTTCGTGCTGGAGAATCTTGCGCAAATGTGGATATTTGCGTTTGCGATATTTACGGCGGAGAGCTGATGAAGTCTGTTAAGCGCGGAGAAATAAAAAAGTTGCGCGTTGTTGAAAACTTGGAGGCGTCCGGAAATTCGCGCGGATTTTGGGAAGGCGCGCGCAAACAGTCTCCGGGCGTCGGGTATTACGACGGTATTTTGCTTGCGCCGCTTGGGACGGCAAATGTTGGCAGGGATGGTTCGGCAAGATTTTGCGCGCCCGCGGGTAAAAAACTTTTTTTTCAGGCGTTGGACGCCAACGGAGATATGGTTTTTACGTCGCGGGCTTTTGACACGCCCAAGCAAGGCGGTTTTATGGAATTTGCAGACTTGTCCGCGGAACCGGTCCGCATAAGCGCAAAAGCTGAGACCGTTGCGCCTGAAATCGAAAAATATCCTGACGGCATTTTCGGAAAGCCCGTTTCGTTTCAAAAAACCATACGCCCGATATTGGACAACCATTGCGTAGATTGCCACGATTTCGAGTGCGGTGGAGCGGCAAAAATGATTCTGTCGCCCGATAGAGGTTTGGCGTTTTCAAAATCGTATACGGAAATTATATGGAAAGAAGGCGTTGCGGCCAATGTGGACGGCATGAAAAAAATCCATCCGGCAAACTTTTGGGGCGCGAAACAAAGTAGAATTGTCTGGATTTTGCGCAACGGCCACGGCGGGTGCGAACTTTCAGACGGAGAGTTTTTCGCGTTGAGACTTTGGATAGACTTAAACGCGCCGTATTACGATACGCCTCTTTCCGCGTACGGAAAAAATCCGGGGGGAAGGAGCCCGCTGACTTCCGCGGAAATAAAAAAGCTTTTTGAAATTTGCAAAGTGCGCCGTCCCGAATCCGAAGGCGAAAACGGATTGTCCGCGCGAGGTTATCCGATTGAAATAATTTCTTTCGACAGACCTGAGTCTTCGGAGATTTTATTAAATGTAAGCAGGGGAAGCGATGCTTATTTAGAGGCTCTTGATATAATAAAGAAAGGGGCAAAACGCCTGGCGGAAAAACCGCGCGAAGATATGTAGCGGGCGGATATAGGGTTTTGGTCGCCATTGCCCGCGCTAGCGCGAAAAAGAGCCCGAAATTTTTTCAGGCGCGTTGCCGCGCGTTAAAAAAGTTTATTTTTACATTATCAATTACACTTGCGCGCGGAAATTTTATAAAATTTGATATAGGAATTTTCCTCCCATAGACGCGCGCGCTTATAGCGCTTCGTGGTTTCCTTCGCCGGTTAGCGCGGATTGTAGAGCTTGCTGCGGCAAAACAGCGCGTCCGGAAAATTTTGAGCGGATACAATTATCGCGCGCCGGCAAGCGTTCGCGTTTAGCGGGTTATTCTATTATCAACTTTTAGCCCGCCGCAATTTGCAAATTGCATTTTGCCGCGGTATCGCCTGAAAATTTAATTTGGCGAGGCCAAAGTAACAATTGCAGTATATTGGTATTCTCCGCCCAAGGACGAATCCTTGTTGGATGTTATTGAAGCGGAAAGTATTTTCTTGCCCAATTTGTGCGCGTAGGCGTTTATCATTCCTTCAAGATCATTTAAGGTTCCGGCTTGGAATGTCTTTACGTAGGTCGACATTGCGTGTTTTGCGTCATAGTTCTTTTCGGAAAGGTCTTTTTCCGCGTACATTTGTGGCACGCAAAGAGAGAAGACCGCTATGGCAAGCAGAATAGATCGTTTCATAGTAATTATCAGATGGGGTCGTTATTTGTTATTTTTGAGGGGTAAAAACGCGCACAATATAAAAACTCTCCGCGCGCGGCATTTAAATTTCTTGCGAAATTTTATTTTGAAATCTGTAAAATTAGGTCGTTCTTAGTTTTAATATCCTTGGAGTTAGGAGAGGGCGCTATTGTTATTTTTGCTGATTTTCCGCCTACCTTAAATTCATCGCCAAACGCGTAGTCTTTGCCGTTCAAGACAATCTTGTTGGGTTTGCCTATGGAGCTTTTTTTATTGTCCATGCGGATCAAAGTATATGTGCCGGGTTTGGCGTTTTTTATATCAAATTCAAATTCGCAGCCGTCGAGGTTTGCATCTTTTTCAAAGGAGAGCGTCGGAAGATTTCCGTCCTTTTCTCTGAATATGAATCTAAACATCCATTCCTTCGGCATATCCTTTATGATTGAGTCTATTACCGTCCCGTTGCCGAACGCCATTGTAGTTTTGCCCACAAGCTCTATCTTGCCGCCGCGCTTGGCGGGATTTTTAAACCTGCCGTTGTAGGGAATTATTACGACGAGATCGTTCTTTATGTTCACTTTGGAATCCACAGCCTTGAAATTTGCATAGGAGGCCTTTGTGTGCTTTTCATAGAAACTATACGACAAGCTGCCTCCGATATCAACGTTGCTGCTTGTAAACTCTGCAAAGGATTCCCCGTATGGAGATATGGCAAGGTTGAAATTGCGCTTTGTTTTAAAATTGTGTTTCTGGCACAGAAGCTTGGAGTCGTCGCCTATGCTGAAAGACGCCACGTTTACGTCGCAGTCCACTGTTAAGGTATAACTGCCCCAGCGCAGAGTTGTATTGTCGTTTGACCCCGGCTTTGTTGGAAGCGGTTTAGTCTCGAAATCTCCGTTGTCGTACCACTTTGTCGTGGACCATTTCATTGTTTTATCTTCCTTCTTGGGGTTGACTTTCCCCGCGAAATGGTTCATCGAAAATGCCGTTGCGGCAAGCGAGGCCAGGAAAATAAAGACGATAGTTCTTAAAAATTTCATTGCGCAATTTGTTACGTGTTTTTTCGATTAAATTGGATTGAGAGAATGCTTGTCAACCTTTTTGTGCGCAGGCGTGGCGCTGCGCAAGTTGTCTTTTGCCCATTATGCAAGCGTTAAAAACGTATTTTTGCCTCCACCGGGAAATGGTCGGATGGATGGCGAATGTCCGGATTTTTGGGAGGAGTGGATTTGGCAAAATCCTCCGGAGCCGTGGATAAAAGATCCGTTAAAACTCCGAAGCTAGATACTTTTATGTTGGGCGACACAAATATATAATCGATGCGTTCGGACATCTTGGGGCGCAAGGCGTTCCCATGCCAAGTCAGGCGCGGGCCGTAAGGGCTGGTTTCGGAAATCTTGCGGGCGTCGACAATCGTCCCGTCTTTTAAAATCAGCTTTATCGGCTCTTTGTCAGGGGGGAGGTTGAAGTCTCCAACTCCTACGAATGGCGCTCCGCCAGTAATTTTTTTCACCATATCCACATAAAGAGTTGCGGATTTGCTGCGCGCTATATCGCCTTTATGGTCGAAATGGCAGCAGAAAAAGTAAAATATTTTCCCGTCAGATTTGACTTTAAACTTCCCCCAAGAGCAAATTCGCTTGCACATCGCGTCCCAGCCCAAAGAAGACTTTTCCGGCGTTTCCGAAAACCAAAAGTGGCCGCTGTCTAAAAGTTCCAATTTGTCTTTCTTATAAAATATTGCCGACGTTTCGCCCTCGCGCTCTCCGTTTTCCCTCCCGCGCGCGACATATTCGTATACGCCGTCGTTTTGCTTGATATCGTCGAGCTGGTGGAAGAAACCTTCTTGGGTGCCAAATATGTCAAAATCGTGGTATCGCACGAGCTTTGCCACCGATTCCTTGCGGTCCTTCCATGCATTTATTTCGCCGTCGGGAGACATCCATATATTGTAAGAGGCCACTTTTAGCTGTGCGGCTTGCGATACTGCCAAGGCGGCAACAAAAGAAATTGCATAAAATAAAATTTTCATAGTTTATTTTAGTATATTAACTCATTGCAATTTTCTGGCAAACAAAATTTCAATCCCTTCTATTGGTTCGGCATGCGCGCGGTTGCTGGGGCAGGATTCAAAGCCGTTGGATTGCTTGCTCGCGAAACATTCTTGGGATTCTCGCACGGCATTCCGTCGGGCTTCCATAAAAAAAGATTGCATACGGCGTCTATTTTATGAGATTTTAAAACGATGGAAGGCATACCACCCATTGAACCTTTTTTAACCCGCCTAAAGGATCTCGACGCAAAGATGTCAGAGCCCGATTTTTATTCGGACCAGCGCACCGCAAGCGCGATTTCGCGCGAGCACCAGCAGCTTTCAAAGCTTCGCGACGATTATGCGCAGCTTTCCAAAATTATAGAGCAAATATCCGAGAATAAGGCAATAATAGAGGAAAACGCAGACCCTGAATTTGTGGAAATGGCGCGCGAGGATGTCGCAAATCTCGAGTCGCAAGTGGAGCCGCTAAAAAACGAAATTCTAAAGATGATGCTTCCGCCCGATCCTACGGACTCGCGCAATACGGTTGTGGAAATTCGCGCAGGAACCGGCGGGGACGAGGCTTCGCTCTTTGCCGCGGATCTTTACAGAATGTACTGCCGCTACGCCGATTCGCGCGGATGGAAGGTGGAAAATTTGAGTTCCAGCGAATCTCCCGCGGGCGGATTTAAGGAAATATGTTTTCTGCTTTCGGGCGAGGATGTATATCGTTCGATGAAATACGAATCAGGCACCCACAGGGTTCAGCGCGTTCCCGTTACCGAGGCGCAAGGCAGAATCCATACCTCAGCGGCAACCGTCGCAGTGCTTCCCGAGGCGGAGGAAGTTGACATTCACATAGATCCGTCGGAAATCGAAATTTCCATAGCCCGCGCCAGCGGCCCCGGGGGGCAGGGCGTCAACACAACCGACAGTGCTGTGCAAATCCTCCACAAGCCTACAGGCATGATAGTCAAGTGCGCCGACGAGCGCTCTCAATTAAAGAACAAGACCAAGGCTCTAAAAGTTTTGCGTTCAAGGCTTCTCGAACTTAAACAGCAGGAGGAGCACGACAAATACGCCGCAAACCGCCGCGAGCAAATAGGTTCCGGAGACCGTTCGGAACGCATACGCACATACAATTTCCCCCAAAGCCGCATTACAGACCACCGCATAGGAATGACGATACATTCTCTTCCGCAGTTTATGGACGGTGAAATCGGAGATATGGTAAAGGCTCTTGAAGAGGCCGATTACCAGCAGCGCATAAAGGCGCTCATAGGGTAGCAAAGTGCAGACGGTTCTCGAAATTTTGGATAAATGCTCGGATTATTTTTCGGGCAAAGGCGTCCCAAATGCAAAGATTGATGCGCAGATGCTTTTGGCAAGCGTCTTGGGATGCAAAAGGCTGGAGCTGTTTTTGCGCTTCGACCAGCCACTGTCTGCATCTCAACTTTCTGATTTCCGTGAACTTGCGAAACGCCGCGCAAAGCGCGAACCGCTTCAGCATATTTTGGGCGAGGTTGAATTTTTCGGCTTAAAGTTGCGTTCCGACCGCAGGGCGCTCATTCCCAGATTTGAAACGGAGGAACTTTGCGAAATCTCTGTGGAGACGCTTTTTCCCGATCGTTCAGCCAATATCAGGATATTAGACTTGGGAACTGGAAGCGGCGCAATAGCATGCGCTTTTGCGTCGGTTTATAAAAACGCTGATATAGTTGCGGTGGACAAGAGTCCGGACGCGCTCTCTCTGGCGCGCGAAAACGCCGAATTAAACAGCCTTAAAAATATTTCATTTATGCTTTCGGACTGGTTTGACGGGGTTGATGGACGGTTCGATTTGATTGCAGCAAATCCGCCATATCTTTCAGAGGCGGATGTCGCTTCAGCAGAGCCGGAGGTTAGAAACTACGACCCAAAGTCTGCTCTTGTGTCCGCGGACGGCGGAATCGCCGATCTTAGGATAATCCTATCTAGGGCGCCGGACTACTTAACTTCCGGCGGGTGCATAATTTGCGAGTGCGGTTTGGAGCAGCCCCGGAAACTCGCGGAGGAATTCAAAGAAGTTTTCGCGCAAATTGAAATTTTGCCTGATTCGTCGCGCCGTACGAGATTTTTTCTGGGAAAAGCCCGCTGACGGGCAAAATGCGCCGCAGCAATATATTCAAGGAATACGGCGTAATTTATTTTATGGAGTATGATTTTCTCCGATAATAAGAGAAAACAAATGGGCGCATATATATCGTATGCGTTGTATAAGAAAAACTTGACATTTGCGCTATAATATGCAACCTTAATATCATACGGAGTATATAATACCCGTAAAAGGGGGTATATTGTAGGAGAAAAATTATGGCAATTAGAAAACTGACAGGCAAAGTACCATCAAAGCCTTCGTATGCGTATCTCATAGAAAAGAAACGCGAGGGTCATGAATTTACGGAAGACGAAGTAAGAAATATTGTAGATTCCATTTTGGACGACGATATGCCCGATTATCAGATGGCGGCGCTTATTATGGCTATATTTTTCAAGGATATGGCTGCGCAGGAAACTGCAGTTTTCGCCGATGAAATGATTTTGACGGGCGAAACTTTAGAGCTTTCCAGCATAACCCGCCCAAAGGTTGCCAAGTATTCTACCGGCGGTGTCGGCGATAAAACTACTATGATTCTTTCGGCAATAGGCGCAGCTTGCGGAGTTGTGGTGCCGGGGATGTCAAGCAACGATGAAGATTTTGTAATTACGGTCCACAATAAGCTTTCTTCAATACCTGGTTTCAAAACGGCTTTGTCTTTGGACGAGTTCTTTAAGCAGTTGTCGAAGATAGGATGCGCCGTCTGCGAGCACGACAATAAAATATCGCCTGTCGACGCAAAAATTTATAAGATGCGCCAGATGACTGCAACCATTCCCAGTCTTCCGCTAATAACCGCAAGCGTCTTGAGCAAGAAGTTTGCCGTCGGTGCAGACGGGTTGGTTGTCGACGTAAAATGGGGCAACGGATCGTTCTTGCGCGATTTGGAACAGGCAAAGCAGCTTGCCCGCACTATAACGCGCGTTGCAAGGGTTATGAAGCACCGCTGTGTGGCGTTGGTTACCGATATGAACCAGCCTCTCGGAAATTCCGTGGGAATGGGCCTTGAAGTAATGGAAGCTCTAGATTTCCTGCGCGGCAACGGCACGGAAGATATGAAGGAGCTTGTTCTTAAGCTCGGAATGGAAATTCTAAGGCTGGCGGGAGTTGCGGGGTCTACGCTGTCTGCCAAACAGTCCGTGGAACGCGTCATAGAAGACGGCTCCGCATACAAGAAATTGCTTGAAATGATAAAGATGCAAGGCGGAGCCGCTCCGTGGCTGGAAGATCCCTCAAAATATCCGATGCCCAAACATTCGCGCAAGCTTCCCGCGCCGAAACGCGGCTATGTGCACAATATCAACGCAGGTATGATTGCAAGAGGCGTCCAGATTCTTTCCACTACAAAATCCGGAAAAATAGACCCGTATGTCGGCGTTACCGAAATTAAGAAAGTCGGAACCCAAGTAAAACAGGGCGAACCGCTTCTTATGATCCATTACAACGACGAAACAAATCTCGACTCCGGCATCGACTATTTGCGCAACGCATACAGGCTTGCTCCGCGCCGCCCGAATCCGCCGTCGATTGTTGTCGAGCGCGTTGCGTAGAATTCGTTTTGCATTATTTCCAAAACTTCATTCGGCTTTCCTTTGCGAGGGATTTTCGAATGAAGTTTTTTTATTGGTGCAAAAAATAAACCGGCAGCCGGGAATTTATTTTATCTTGCATGCAAGATATGGCTTAAAAGATTTTTTTCCGGAAGCCGGAAGATAAAATGGCGAAGGCGCAATGCGGATTTGAAAATAATATTAGAATTGCGGCAGAATTTTTAAACAATTTACAATGCATTTCGGGCGGCTGTTTCATACTGCGGGCGGCAGGTGTTTTCTTTTATGCGCGCGCAAATTAGCCTAAAAAACAATCGTGGATTTGCAGCAATAACGTTTCTTAATATTGTTTTGCGCTATGGTTTAAGCTATGGAATTTTTTTAGTTTATTGTTGATTTGCAGTCTCTTTTCGGTAAAAAATTTTTCCGACTTATGAATAAACATACAATTACAACACTTGCGGCTTTCTCATTTGCATTTTTGGCGTTTGTCGGAGCCGAAGCGAACGCGTTGGAGCTTGCCAAGCCTTCAACGCCGAATCCCGGATTGAAATATTATTATCCGGTTCCTAAGGCAAGCAATCCAGTGGAGGGGGATTACGATGTCGTAGTTTACGGGGGAACACCCGGCGGAGTCGCGGCGGCGATTCAAGCCAAGCGCATGGGGAAAACCGCAGCTTTGTATGTCTTTAGAAGGCATGTTGGGGGGCTTACTTCGGCCGGACTTACGGAAACCGATTTGGGCAAAAAAGACGCCATAGGCGGCATGGCCGTAGAATTTTTTGAAAAAGTGGGAAAGTGGAGGCACTTTCGCCCAAGCGAAGCTGAAAAAACATTTTTGACTATGCTTGCGGAGGCTGGCGTGCCGGTATTCTTTGAGCACCGTTTGCACAAAGTTGAGAAAGACGGCCTTAAAATAACGAAAATTATTTTTGAGAACGGCAATTCCGCAAAGGGCAAAATGTTTGTCGACGCCACTTACGAGGGCGATTTGTTCGCACGGGCGGGAATCTCCTACATGGTAGGCCGCGAAGACAATTCGCGTTTTGGCGAAGACTACAACGGCACGTACTTTTCAAAGACGAGCCACGTGTACCGCCACCAGTTCGACCCGTACGTAAAGCCCGGAGACCCGTCCAGCGGACTTCTCGAGGGAATTACCGATACAAAGGTGGATAAATTGGGCGTCGGCGACAAAAAGCTTCAGTCGTATTGTTTCCGCACGTGGGCCATGAAGGACGGCAAGCATGTTCCCTGGCCTAAGCCCGACGAATACCGCGTGGAGCGGTACGAACTTCTGAAGCGCTATGTCAACGCCGCTCCGTCGCCCGATTTTTGGGATTTGCGGTACAAACACGGCCCTGTAAAGCTCAATGAGGGCGATTGCAACAACGCAGGCCCCGTTTCGATAGACTATGTCGGCGGAAATTTCGGCTGGGCGGAAGGCTCTTATGCCGAGCGCGAAAAGATTTTTCAGGACCACGTAAACTACCAGAAGGGCTTTATGTATTTTCTTGCCAACGATCCGTCTATTCCAGAATCTTTGCGCAAGCGCGTAAGCGAATACGGCCTCGACGCCTACGAATTTCCGGAAACCGACAATTGGCCGCACGAGCTCTATGTGCGCGAAGCCCGCAGGCTGCTTTCGGACTACGTTATGACGCAGGCAAATTGCACCGGAAAAGCCGTCGCCGAAGATTCCGTCGGGCTTGGCAGCTATACTATGGATTCCCACCATGTCGAGCGCGTAATACACAACGGACAAATAGCCAACGAAGGCGGTTTTGAAAAGGGGATAAAATCCTCTTATCCGGTTAGCTACAAAAGCATAGTTCCAAAAAAGAGCGAATGTTCAAACCTCTTTGTTCCAGTTGCGCTGTCATCGTCTCACGTGGCGTTCGGCTCGATTAGAATGGAGCCGGTGTTTATGATTTTGGGCCAGAGCGCCGCTACCGCCGCTTCTATGGCGATAGACGCCAATATTGCCGTTCAAGACGTGAATTATCCGAAATTGCGCGAAAAACTGCTTCAAGACGGGCAAATTCTCGAGCCTCCCCGCAAGATGAAACTTGTTTGGGCTGACGAATTCAACGTTGACGGCAAGCCCAATCCCGATTTTTGGAATTACGAACAGGGTTTTGTGCGCAATCGCGAGCGCCAGTGGTACCAGACTGAAAACGCATACTGCAAGGATGGACTTTTAATTCTGGAGGCACGCATTGAGAAAAAGCCCAATCCCAATTACGAAAAAGGGTCTAAGAATTGGACAAAAGAGCGCGAATTCATAGAATTCACTTCTGCTTCAATAACAACAAAAAATAAAAAAGAATACAAGTACGGCAGGCTGGAAGTCCGCGCGCGCATTCCCGTTGGAAAGGCCTCTTGGCCGGCGATTTGGACGCTAGGCAGCCAGAGCGGGGAAAATGTTTATCCTTGGCCGTCTTGCGGCGAGGTGGATGTTATGGAATTTTACCGCATAGACGGAGTTCCGACAATTCTTGCAAACGCTGCATGGGGCTCCGCGGGCGAAAACGTAAAATCGGTTTGGGACAACGCAAAAATTCCCTTAGATGAATTTCTAAAGAGAGATCCTGATTGGGCCTCAAACTTTCATGTCTGGCGTATGGACTGGGACGAAAAATTCATCCGCATTTATCTAGACGACCGCCTGCTAAACGAAGTCGATTTGTCGAAAACCATTAACGGCGAGAAAGGCGGCAAAATAAATCCGTTTCAGCGGCCGCATTATTTTTTGCTGAATCTGGCGCTTAGGCCCGAAGGCGCGGACAAGTTGGATAAAAACGCTTTTCCAATGAAATATGAGATAGATTACATTCGTTTCTATCAATAAGATAAAACAAAGCGGCGGGCTTTTGCCCGCCGCTTTGTTTTGCTGCCTAAATGCAGCGCTAGTTTGCGATTGCGATATATGCGTTTAGATATGTCGCAAAGGCGCACCATATAGGATACGGCAGAAACAAAATTGCGCTTGTTTTGAAGCCAGTCTTCCATATGTGAACCGTGTAAAATACAAGCGCGGCATCCAGCATTGCAACTTCAACCAGCGCGGCGGTTGGGTTGCGCATTTGAAAAAATAAGGCGCTCCACAGAAAATTCATTGCCAGAATTATTGTAAAAAGGCGTATGAAAAATCCTTTGCGCGGGCTGTCGGAAGCCGCTACGATGGCAATCGAGATTCCCGAAAGTATGTATATTGCAGTCCATGCCACTCCGAAAACCCAGCCGTCTGGCGTTGCCGAGGGCTTGTTAAGCAGCGGATACCATTGCGCGAGGGCTTCGGTTTGCAGCAATGACGAAAAATATCCTACTACAAGTCCGATTGCGGAAAATAATATCGCATAGGCTGATATTTTCATATTTTATGATTCGGAGGAATTTTCCGAAAAATAAATAGTTCCGCCAGCACGGCAAAAGTTTTTGCCGCAGACGCGCAAATAGGTTGAGCTGAGAATCAATGCGTTTTTGCGCGCGGCAGATGGCAAATGTTGCCTGTAAAAATCCTGAAAAAAATGAAAGTGTTTATAACCGGAGCCACCGGCCTTATAGGTTCGCAGCTGTCGCGCCGCATAATCGAGCGCGGCGATAGCGTAACGGTACTTACCCGGGACGCGGCGCGCGCAAAAAACAAGCTTGGCGACGCTGTCAAGTGCGTGTCTAGTCTTGGCGATATGGAAAATCTTGACGCATTCGACGCCGTGATAAATCTTTGCGGCGAAAATATCGGCGACAAGCGTTGGACTCCGCTGCAAAAAAGTTTGATAGAGAATAGCCGATGGCATCCCACGGAGAAAATCGCCGAACTCATCCGCCGCGGGGCGAATCCTCCAAAAGTTTTGATTTCAGGGTCTGCAGTCGGATGGTACGGCCCGCAAAAAAATAAAATTCTTTCGGAAAGTTCCGCTCCCCAAGAAGGCGGTTTTCTTCAAGGCGTTTGCGCCAAGTGGGAAAACCTTGCGCGCTCTGCGGAATCGGAGCATACGCGCGTTTGCGTGTTGCGCACGGGAATAGTCCTTGCCGGAAGCGGCGGGATGTTGGCAAAAATCGCGCCTATTTTTAAAACGGGATTAGGCGCGAAACTTGGCGGCGGCGGACAGTATGTCTCTTGGATTCATATAGACGATATGGCAAGGGCAATTCTATTTCTGTTGGATAATTCCTCGGCAAACGGAGCCTTCAATATGTGTTCCCCTGAGCCTGTGAAAGCGGATGTATTTTACGATTTGTTTGCAGGCGCGCTTGGGCGAAAATGCAGATTCAGAATACCGGAGTGGCTTTTGCGCGCGGTTTTCGGCGAACGCGCGGATATAATGCTGGATAGCTCAAGAGCCGTTCCTGTCCGGCTTGGCGAAATGTCTTTTTCGTTCGAGTATCCGTTGCTTGAAAAAGCTTTTGCGCAAATTGCAAAATCTCTTTGACGGGGTATGGGCGCGCGGATGCGGATTGCGCCGTAGGAATTAGCCGCAAAAGCGGACAGCAGCGTAAATAGCGAATTTCTACTTAAATGAGCGTATTATGCCGCATTGGAAGGCTCTTTTTCTGGGGTAATTTACTGTATTGTGTTTGGGGATTTTTTGGTTGACTAAAAATTTCCAAAGTGTGTCCTAAATAAAAGGCAAAACCGATTTATGCGGCGGATTTCCCCATTGCCGCGGCTTCTCTAAAGATGCCGCGCTACGGGAGGGCGCGCGCTTTTTTTAACTCTAAACTCTATCAGTAAAAACTATGAAATTAAAGACAATGTTCGTGGCGGCGGCGGTTTCGTTGGCCGCATTTATCGCAAACCCCATGTTTGCCCAGAGCCAGGCGGAAGGCGTGAAAAAAGATATCGCTTTGCAGCTCTATTCGCTGCGCGATATGTTTAAAAAAGATTATGAAGCCGCCATGAAGGTCGTGGGCGAAATGGGCTATACGGCTGTTGAAGCCGCCGGATATTCCGATGGAAAATTTTACGGGCAGACTCCCGAAAAATTTAAAGCCGATGTGGAAAAATACGGAATGAAAGTTTTGTCTTCGCACACGTCAAAGGCGCTTTCAGACAAGGAATTGAAAACAAAAGACTTCTCCGAATCGCTCAAATGGTGGGATGAAACTATCGCAGCCCACAAGGCGGCAGGTATGGAGTATATAGTAATGCCATGGATGCCCACGCCCAAGACCGTTGAGGATTTGGACACCTATTGCAAATATTACAATGCTGTCGGAAAAAAATGCAAGGATGCAGGTCTGAAATTCGGCTACCACAACCACGCTTTTGAATTCCAGAAAATCGAAGGCAAAGAGATGATGTACGACTATCTCATAAAAAATACCGATCCTGATTTGGTATTCTTTGAAATGGACGTATATTGGGTCGTGAGAGGTCAAAACAGCCCTGTCGAATACTTCAAAAAATACCCGAACCGTTTCCAAATGCTTCATATCAAAGACCACAAGGAACTCGGCGAAAGCGGAATGGTAGGTTTTGACGCGATATTTAAAAATATAGCTCCCTCCGGCGCGAAACACTTGGTCGTTGAGGTTGAACGCTACGACTTCCCGCCGGAAGTGAGCGTAAAAAAGAGCTTGGATTACCTGCAAAAAGCTCCTTTTGTGAAAGAGTCCTACAATAAGTAATTTGCGGATTTGTATTAAAAAGGAGGGTTTCAACGCCCTCCTTTTTTTTATGCTATGAATTTGCGCGGCAGGAAAAACCAGATAAGTCGGCATCTTGCCTAGCCTTGCAAATCAGAGTGGGAATCTTTTATTGATTTTGGGAAAACTTAAAAAACGCAAGATTTTGCGGCGGTAAAATTTCTTGTTTAAACTGAAGCGTGGGGGGAAGGGATTTTTTGCTTGGCTAGCTTTGTTATTCTTGCGGACTGTAAATCGCAAAGTTTATGCCGCCTATTTTTGCTTGGACGTTTTTTTTCATTATTGCGGATTAAAAAAAAATTCTGCCGGCAGCGCCTGCGCAATCGTAAGATATCCAAGGGCGAGAAGTTCTGTGTAAATAAATTTCTTTCTGCGCAGGCAAATAGGGTCTTTATGTAAACGGCGTAAGTGTGCCCGAATTTTTCCCTTAGCAGACAAACGGAGTTTATGTAAACGGCGTGAGTCCGGCTGTTAAATGGCGTGGATTTGTGTGGCTTTGGGTTATTGGGGCTGTTTTGCAAAATTTTTAGGATACGATTCCTTGAAGATGTCTAGCATCGGCTGGCGGATTTTCCCGTCTTTTGATATTGCTCCCCAATTGTCGTCGTCGTCGTAGCAATAGTGGAATATGCAGCCCCAGTTTACGTCTTTGAGCGTTGTTTTTGAAAACTGCATCAGGAAATTTTTTGTTGTCAAGGCGCGAGCGGCTTGGGGATCTGGTTCATTGCGGAACAGCCAGCTAGAAAATGAGAACTCTGTGATAAAGACCAATATGTCGCGCGGAGCAAATTCGAAAACGGGGTCTATGTACGCGCGAACGGTCTTTTCGGCTGTGGCTGCGCAAGTCTCCGGATTGTTGTCTATATTTTCCGCGCCTGGATAAATATGCGCGGCGACGGCATCGACTTTGTCGAATACGTTTTCGGCTTTTGTCGCGCCCTCAAACTTGCCTGCGAGAATTTTATAGTGGAAATTTAGGTCTATGACAGAGCCTCCAACCTTGTTCAGCCAGTTTGAGTCTCCGCCAAGAACAGGAGATCCGCATACAATCAGGGGTTTGGGCAGGCCGGTTTTGCCGTTTGAGTATTTGTCGTCTATCTTTTTGCGCAGGATGGAAACCAACTGCGTGTATTTTTCCATTCCGGCAATGTAATTCTTCATAAACGGAAAGTTTTTGTAGTTGCTTTCGTCTATAATTGCGCCGCCTTCCACCGGTTGGAGGTCGCCGTTGAAATCTACCCAGTTAATTTCGTTGAAAAGCTCTATCGAAAGTATGTTCAGCCGGCGTTTGGCAATTGTATCCAGCAACTTATCCAGCTTCTTCTCAAACTTTTTCGCGTCTAATTGCGACAACCCGTAAACGCTCCAGAAATGTTTTGTCTTGGGGCGGGGTTTTGAGCCATTGCGCATAAAATCTTCCATCGGCATAATTAGCATATTTACGGGCAGCCCGATTGAATTTGCATATTCAATATGGCGGAATGTGGGTTCCGCGTTTTCGCGCATGGTAAGCTGCACGCATTTTGCTCCCGAGGCCTTTATTCCGTCCAGAAGTTTCAAGGCTTTGTTTTGGTCGCCCACCCACATTAAGTTTGGCCGGCAGAAACCGAATTGCAAAGAAGTATCATTGGAGAGTTTTTTGGCGTTCGATTCGGCTGCGAAAATATTTGCAGTCGAAAATATTGCCGCCATTATAATGCTCATTATTGGTTTCTTCATAATTTCTGTCAGATTTCTGTTTGTGGAAGTTTGTAGGCAAAGGCGATGCAAATGCAAAACAAGCGAACCGCCCGCCGAATTCTAAGCCCTCTTGGACTTGAGGATTTCAGCGGCGGCAAGGACGCATTCTTCGCAGGGCGTTTTGTGGATTGCCTTAATTTCCCTGCATTTTGTGGAGCCCGCCCGTTCTGCAAAGGCAGCTGCAATTTCTGCCCGCGCCGATTCCGGCGCAAGTTCCATTGCCGCAAACAAGGCTCCGCACATGTTTTCCGGAGCTCTTCCGCCGCTATTTTCCTTATAGTAGGCAAGTTTTGAGTCGTCTGAACCGCTGAAAGCTGCGTAGATTGTTTGTGCGCAGGAATAGGGCTTGCGGAATGCGGATGTGGCTTTTTGAATTTCGTCCATATTTACTTGCAGTTAACGCGTTTTTAAACGGTTTGTTTCACGCTTGCAGACTCTATTGCGAGTTTCTGAAGCTCGGATATTTGTGAAATTCCCTTTTTTGCGAGCTCCAACAGGCGCGCCAAGTTGGCGTCGTCAAACGTGGCTTCTTCTCCTGTGGATTGGATTTCAACAAACTTGCCGCCGCCTGTCATTACGATGTTTGCGTCGACTTCGGCGTCTTTATCCTCGGCGTACGGCAAATCGAGTATGCAGTTGCCGTCTAACATTCCGACGCTTATCGCAGCGACAGAGTCGTTGAACGGGTCTTCGGTTATGTCGCCGGAGGCCATCAACTTCCCGATTGCAATTTTTGCCGCAACGTACGCGCCGCTTATCGACGCCGTCCGCGTTCCTCCGTCTGCCTGCAGAACGTCGCAATCTATCCAAAGCGTAATTCCGTCGATTTTTTCCAAGCTTGCGACGGCCCGAAGCGAACGCCCTATTAGCCGCTGGATTTCCACTGAACGCCCGTCTACTTTGTTTGCGCTGCTTGCGCGCTGTTTGCGAGTAAGCGTGGAATAGGGCAGCATTGCGTATTCGGCGCTAATCCATCCCTTGCCCGGCGCTTGCGACGCCATCCAGGACGGGACTTTTTTTTCGGCAGTGCAAGCGCATATCACTTTTGTGTTGCCGAAGCTTACCAAGACCGAGCCCGTGGCGTTGGGGGCGATTCCGGGTTCAAATTTTATCGGGCGAAGCTCGTCGAAAGCCCTGCCGTCGAAACGTTTTTGATTTTCCATTTCCAGATTTTCCATTATGATTGACATTAGTCCGTGAAATTTTTGACTCAAGAAAATTTGACGATACAATGTTATTGCCATAGAACATTCCAGACTTTTTAATGTCTATTAAAATTAAGAAAGAGAAACTTATGGATTATCAAAACCGGTATGGGGATGTTGTTTCCGATTCCAGAATTGCGGCGTCGGAACGCGGAGAGTTTATCAAAAAGACTTATTTAAACCTTGCTGTGGCTTTCGGCGTTTTTATCTGCCTTGAAGCCGCTTTAATGTCGTGGCAGCCCGCGGTGAAACTTGCCGCAAGCATGGTGAGCGGAGGCAACTGGCTGATTGTGCTGATTGCGTTTATGGGAGTGTCTTGGCTTGCGAGCGCATGGTCGGTGAACGGGGCAACTCGGGCAAAACAGTACGCCGGGCTGTATCTATATGTATTCGCTGAAGCCGTAATATTTCTTCCGCTCTTGCTGCTTGCCGACGCTTACGCTCCGGATGCGATTCCGCAGGCAGGCATTATGACGGCCGCGCTAGCCGGCGGAATTACCGCCTACGCATTTTGGTCGGGAAAAAATTTCTCGTATATGGGCGCTTTTCTGACGATGGCTGGATTCCTTGCCCTTGGGGTTATCGTGTGTGCGATTTTATTCGGTTTTCAGCTGGGATTTTGGTTCTCCGTGGCTATGCTTGTGTTTGCCGGCTTTGCCGTTTTATATCAAACAAGCGCCGTAATACACCAATACGGCAATTCCCAGTATGTGGCGGCTGCTCTCGGTCTGTTTTCGGCGATTGCGCTAATGTTCTGGTACATATTGCAAATACTTTTAGCAAACAGAAGGTAATTTGCCTTGCAAATAATTTTCCGGCGGAGGTTTTTTCTAACGGAGAATATTTGAAAAAAGCGCGCCAACCTTTGCGGGTCGGCGCGCTTTTGGTATAATCGTTGCAGAATATTTTTTCTATCGGTTTTGCGCGCAATTTGTTAAGCGTTTTTTTTCAAAAGAAACGCGGATGCGCCGTCCGACTGTTCGGACGGAAATATTTTTTTGCATCCGACAAGCCGGAAACTGGAATGGGTATTTAGAAATTTTTCCACTATTTCAATATTTTCGCACGGCTCTATGGAGCAAGTGGAATACACCAGCCTTCCGCCGGGTTTTAGATGTTCGGCGGCGACGCGGAGTATTTTTGTTTGGATCTTTGCGCATTTGTCCAAGTCGCTGGG
>CALXLN010000005.1 GCA_944389215.1 uncultured Opitutales bacterium | reverse complement strand
TCTTGACCAACACTTACTGTCCTGAGAATCTTATAACCCTTTATTAACACATCGGGCATTGTAGAACATTTTTCGTTCTCTTTGCCCTCTTTTTTTTCTCCCATTCCACAATCTTTGACGTAGAGCGGAATATTCTAAGTATATCCACAATGCAGCCAGAATTAAAACTTCAAATACAACCGCGATACAATTAAAACTTTTCATCGATTTTATATATACATGCAAGATATGGAAAAATAGCCCATACACCATTGCCTAAATAGAAGGAATTAATACTTCCTTTAGAATGTCTGGGGATGAAAATACTGTTAAGGTGAAGCATATATAAAAATTGTTCCGATAAGATTGGAACAACACTATGAATGCTATGGATAGATTATTTATGGAATTATTACGTCGTTCCGCCGCCTAAATGCAATCCATGCGCCTGCAATGTTCGCATAAAACTGCCGGTTGACATACTGCGCTACTATCGAACGTACATTTCAACCGCCAACGGCATGAATCTTGGCAGCCCAGCCGATGCTGCCTGCAAACCGGACAAATGCAAGCTATCACATCTGCGCGGACAATATTTATACACCCGCAGAAACCTACTCTAAGAGCACAGGCATAAAATAATAAAATCCGTTATAAATATTAAACAAACCCTGTCCGAAAAAAATTCCCGAATAAGACGCCCCATTTTTTACCATAGCATTAAAAGCCGTTTTTTCCGCAATAAACAAAAAGCAGTTATACTATCATCCATTTGCTTTTTTGATTTTCCAACTTGCTTTTGCACATTCTATTGGGCCCAAAATACGTTGACATGAATTTCAGTTTTTTTTAGAGTTTTGGAAGTTTACGCAGACTTATGGCAAAACTAAAAAGTTATATAATTTTCGCAATATTTGCGGCTGCGGGAGCGTCGTTGGCCGATACGCTTGAAAAAGACTTTAAGAATCCGCCTCCGGGCGCCCGCGCAGAAACATGGTGGCACTTTACAACAAACCATATCACAAAAGAGGGTATTACCCGCGACCTAGAAGCTATGAAGGCAATCGGATATTCAGGTGCGCACATTTTCATGCCCAACTGTTATGGAAGAATACCCGGCGTACCGGACGCCCAGATTATGACCCCTCTATGGAGGGAACTAATGAGGCACGCCGGAGCGGAAGCCAAGCGCATTGGACTTTTCCTCGGCGTCCACAATTGCCCGGGATGGTCGAGTTCCGGAGGCCCTTGGATTAGGCCAGAAGACTCAATGAAATACATAGTCCACTCTCAAAAGCGCATAGGCAAAGACACCCACCGCCCCGTGGTTCTCGCCCGCCCGCCGGCAAAAATGGACTTCTACCGCGACATAGCAGTTCTCGCCATACCCGCACAAAGCCCCCTTCCCGCTCCAAAGATATCTACATCGCCTAAAATTCGGAACCCTGGCTCGCTCTCCGACGAAGCCAATTTCGAAACTTTTCCTATGCCGATTGAAAAAGAGGGCGGGAAAGCGTCCGTACTTCTAGAATTTCCCGAAAGCGCAGAAGCCCGTACAGCCGAGCTTAGATTTAATGGGCGCAAAATACATTTTAACGCCGACGCCTACGCTTCCGAAGACGGCAAAAGCTTCCGCAAAATAGGATCCCTTTCATACGCGCACGCGGACGACGAAGATGTTCCTAAATTCCTGTCGTTTGGCGGAACCCCCGTAAAGGCAAAGTTCTTCAGGTTTGATTTCTCCTTCAAAAAAGTATTTGCATGGAACAGCTCAAGCACGCCCATACATCTAAAAAGCATAAGACTGTTTAACGACTCCACCATACCCAATGTAAGCGCCGCAAACTCCTCGGAAACAACCTTCGCCTACGCCCATCCGGCCGGGCAGGCTAATGCAAAAGCCCCTTCCGTATCTGAGATAATAGACCTCACCGGCAGGATGTCGGCGGATGGGAAACTAGACTGGGACAGCGGAGGCAAAGACTGGATAGTTTTGCGCATTGGCTACACAACAACCGGAAGAAAAAACGCCCCCGCCACATACACGGGGCTTGAGTGCGACAAACTCTCCAAACGCGGACTGGACGCCCACTGGCCGCACTACATGGGAATCATAGAAGAGGATATAGGCCCGCAAGGAGTCTTAAGATACGCAACAATAGACTCGTTTGAAGTCGGCGGACAAAATTGGACGGAGAATTTCGCGGCGGAATTTAAAAAACGCCGCGGCTACGACATAGTAAAATGGCTGCCCGCGGCAGTCGGATTCACCGTCGAAAGCCCCATCAAATCCGCCCGTTTTCTATACGACCTGAAGCGGAAAGTAGCGGATTTATTCGCCGAAAACTACTTCGACTACTTTACTGAACTTTGCCATAAAAGAGGAATTCTTTCTATTCTCGAAAGCTACGGCGGAGGATTCGACGATATTCGCTGTTCGCGCACTGCCGACATCCCCGCAAGCGAATTTTGGCTGAGCGGCGGAACGACAGGCAGACACGCACACTCCGCCGCTAACTTTTACGGAAGGAAATCTGCCGGCGCCGAATCGTTCACAACCGGTTGGGGCAACGACGGCTACTGGCGCCAACACCCGCGAATGCTGAAAGCCGCCGGCGACATAATGTGGACCGAAGGAACCAACGCCATAATCGTCCACAGTTACGTCCACCAGCCGTTTGTAAACGCGCGCCCTGGACTTGCGCTTGGCCCGCACGGTTCGCACATAAACGCAAACACTACATGGTGGAAAGACGGAAAGGCTTGGATAGATTATATCAATCGCGCGCAAACACTCCTGCAACGCGGGCGCGTACCCAGCGACGCCCTTATTCTAGCGGGCGAATCTTCGCCCAACCGCAGGACAAGAAACACTTCCTACGACTGGCCTCTCGTAAATGCCGGATACTACTTCGACTTCTGTTCCGCCGACGACTTGCCGGACTCTATAAAAATTTCCGAAAATAAAATACTCGCGCCTTCCGGAGTCAAATATTCGGTATTCTCCCTGGCAGAGGAAACCAACCCGTCGTTAAAAACTTTAAAAGTCGTAAAAAAGCTGCTTGACTCCGGAGTGCCCGTATGCGGAAGGCGCCCGGCAGGTAGCCCTTCGCTCTCCGACGACGAAGAAGAATACGCTAAACTCGTCGAGGAGATTTGGGGGATGGGCGGTTCTTCCGCACCTAGGAAAGTCGGCAAAGCCTTCCTATATCCGGAAGTGTCGGCTCTGCATGCGCTCGAGGATTTGAAAATTCCGCCCGTAATTTCCGCGAATGAAAATTTTAAATGCACCGCGCGCGCCTGCGGCGACGCCGACATATTCTTTATCGTAAACGCGAATATGTCGCGCCAAAAAGGGGATTTCGCCCTGCGCTGCGGAGCCGGAAAAACGCCTGAAATATGGGATCCTTCAAGCGGAAAAATAACTCCTCTCCCGCAATGGAAACGCGAGGGCCGCATTCTTAAATTCTCGCTGGAATTTGCGCCGAAGGAATCTATATTCGTCGTCCTGCGAAACGGAAAGGAAACAAAACGGTTCGAGTCGTTCAGCGCAAAACCCTCCGCCTGCGAAGAGCCGCTTCCCCCGCTTGAAATTATAGATGCAAAGTATAGGCTCAGAGGTTCCAATAGCGGCGGAAAAGATGTCAAAGAAATCCTGAAAAACACATATCCGTCTGGATTTGGCGTTTCAAATAAATTGCTGACAGACCCCTACCCCAACCAATTCAAGGAACTTTATCTGAAATACAAAGTCGGCAACCGCGAGTTTGAAGAAATAGTTTACGAAGGAGCAAACTACTATTGGAAGGGCTTGGAATGGAGGCCTTGCCGGGTCATAGCCCCAATTGTATTTGAAGGAGTCCCCGCGGCGGCGTTTTCTATAAACGGTTCCGCGGAGGGAAAGCTCTCGGACGGAACTAAGTTTTCCGTTAAAGTCGATAATCTGCCAAATCCTATAAACTTGTCGGAGAATTGGAGCGTTAATTTCGAAGAAAACTTGGGGGCACCCCAAGGAGATATTGCATTCAATAAGCTCGTTTCCTGGACCGACCGCACCGAATTCGGAATAAAATATTTCTCCGGAACGGCCAAATATTCCAAGTCGTTTGAAATTCCTCACGACCTTATCGCCAAGAGCCTAAGGATAGTACTCTCGCTCGGTGAAATTCGCGAAACCGCCAGAGTAAGAATCAACGGAAAAGATGCAGGAATCCTCTGGAAATTGCCATACCAGACCGACATCACGGACATGGTAAAGCCGGGCGCAAACACTGTGGAGATATATGTAACAAATCTCTGGTACAACAGGCTAGTCGGCGATGAAATAAAATCTCCGCTGGAAACAGGATCGACTCCGAAGTGGGTATTGGAGGGCAAATCCCGCGCGGACGACAATTCCCGTTATACATTTACATTGAGCAAAGGCTGGGACGCAAATTCCAAACCTATACCATCGGGGCTTATCGGTCCGGTCAAGTTACGTTTTGTAAAGATTGTAAAAGCCATGTAAAATTTTTTCAAAACTGACAACTCTCATTGCCTGAGGATTTTATTTTTCCGTCGATTAGAGGTACTAGCACACTGTATCCGAGCGATAAAACAGTACAATTTACGGCTATGCGCATCTTTGATACATTGCCTACCAATCCAATCTGCCGATTGAAACCTATAAAAGTCGATCTTGACCAATGCGCCCCGCGCTTTTAGGTTTTAACGTGGTTCGCAATTTCAATTCAGAGCTAAATATTAGGTGCAAGTAATATATTTTGAGAATTTCCATGCTAAAACAAAATTCTTATTATTCCGCAGACACCAGGTAGTTTTTTGCACAAACGGCCGCAATAGATTTTTGGAACTATCTGTTCAAATTCGAGAATTACCAGAACTGCATATTATCCAAATATACATGAAAAAAATTTTTGCATTTACCAATCTCTGTGCGCCCTTTCTGAACCCGGTAATTATCGGCTCCAATAAAGGCTATTTTAAATAGAGACACGTTTGGCGCCAAAATTTTGCACGCAAAAATAAAGGATAAATATCCAATTCCGCCAATGCGCAATTTTAAAAACGCCAAAGACTGGGCAATGCCGCATTGCCGCGGCACTGAACATTTCGGACTGTCGGCAAGCAGCGGCGCATTGCGCCTAAAGCCGGAAGAAATTTTTGCAAGGAATGAAATTGACGTTGCAAATTGGTTTTAAATAAAAAAACGACGTTAAACCCAGTTGTTATTTGGAGGATATCTCAACAGAAGTTGATATTTAAAGCCTCGAAGTTGACCAGCAACCTGTAGTTTGGGACGCGAATTTCCGTTTTAATGGGGTCGAATGGATATGCAATATTTTTGAGGGAAACAAATGGCAAAATACAGTCTCCAACGGCGCCAAATTGTAAAATTGCACTTAAACGCTTTCGGAGTTTTTCCAACCGTAGCATGCCGAAGGACTATATTTGTATCCTGCCTAAGCAGTTGCGGCTTATCGAGAAAATGCGCCCATTGCGGCAAAACATTTAAATATAAAATCTCAATATCCAGCCAGCAGTTCGCGTTATAAACGCCCCATGCAAACAAAGCAGATTAATTTGGCTGCAAATCGCGCAATATAAAAACAAAAGTTTGCATGAATGTTTTTGGCGCCCGCATAATTCTGCCAAATGGCAATGGAGTATTGACTGCATTGACCGCAAAAAAAAACGCCGAGCCCAAGGATGTTCCCATGCAGACGCTGGAATAAAATTAAGCAGCTTAAAATTGTCCCAATAGAAACACCACACGATACCATATTAATATAGTTTTACGGGAAGCGGAATAACAAAACCCGCAAAAATTCTCCCCGGACAAAGAGTGTTAAAACTTTTTAAACGCCCGCCATTTTACGAAGTTTGCAATATTATTTCAAATCGCAACGGATTATTTTGGAATAGCCTTTTAATAGCCTATTATATGTTTCTCAAAGTCGAAATTTTTGAGGACTTTTGCGGACTCTATACTTACGATACTAGTACTACGTTTCAACGGAGAGCGATGAGAATATATAGAATAGTGCAATACGCGCGGTATAACTATTTTAGAGCCGCTTATTTCAATATTGTCTGAGTATTTAAATTCCTCCAAAACGTTACCGCTATTTACCGATATTTTTTCTAATATGGGAATAGGCGCGCCGCGTTTGATTTTTTCAAATCCGCATTTCTTCAACATCTTGAACACTTCCGCAGCGAATTCTTTAGAAACGTCTTCTTTTGCATCAATAAAAACCTCAGGCAATTCTTTGCGGCTATTTGCAAATTCCGAAATTTTTGCAAATAGTTCGCCTTTTGAAACGAAAGTATTTTCAAAGATAATATTTTCAGTGGAATCTATTTTTATTGTAGGGCAGCCATCAATTGGGCCGCAAAATAAAATGTTGCACTTCGACAAATCCGTAGTCTGCAAAACATATTTATCTTTATCTTTTATAAAAATTACAGGCGGATAAGGAGGGGGATTGGCAAGAGTTTCCGATAACGTCTGAAGCTTGTCTCTTGGCCCCGCTTCCGGAAATATTATAAACTCCGGAAAAAATTTATACCAAAAGGAGTCGTAAAATGAAACGGCTTCCCCTTTTGCCGTTTTATAGCGGCGGAATTCATAAACATACTTAACATTCTCTTCTTTGCAACTCCACAACTTGTCCGCAGCGCTTTTCTTATATGCGATTTGCCTTGGAGAATAAGATAAAATTGCCCTGCCATTTTTAGGCGAAAATATTACTTCAAATTTCGATATAGTATCAACGGGACCATTATCATAATGATTGTCTTCAACTGTTCCGGTAAGTCTAATAAAGTCTTTTTCTGAGGACAAATTAAATTGGGAAAGGTAATCTTCCGCAAGAATATCCGGAGGATTCAAGTCGAAAAGACGCATGTTTGTTTTTCCATACGACACATATTTCACTTGGCTTTTGAGTTCCCCCAAAGAACATATATTGCAAATGCTCTCTATTATGGTTTTCCTATTTGCAACAATGTTTTCCTTTTTTAGTTTTTCCCTGAGATCCTTTATGTGCGCATCCGTCTTTTCTCTTTCCCAAAAGCCCGACACGCGGGCTATGGCGTCCGCAAGAGCCTTTGCGTAAATATTGCATATACCCATGAAATTGTGCGACACGAATAAATCGGCATATTTTTCCGTACCGTCTTCGCAGACCGACAATATTGCGGATTTCCATATAGACAGTGCAATATCGTCTTTATTCGCATACATCGATTTTATCTCCGGAGGCAGATTTTCCGCCGCAAGAAGATATATCTCGGAGCCGGCAAAACGCATTTCCGACTCAAGGCGCTTAAAGTCAAATCCGCCGCAAAATTTTATCCGCACCGACTTTTGATATTGCAAAAGCTTGTTCTTTTCAAAGGCAAGTTCCGATTTGCCTGTTGCGCTCGCCAGGACTCCGTTGAAGCGCCTCCCATCCGAGGAAGTAAAATATCCTTCAAAGTGTGATTGCATTTCCGGTATATCGAAAGATATTAAAGCCCCCTTTATTGTTGCGCCGATATTAAAATTCTCTACGGGAAGGATTTTTGAAGGATTGGAAAGAAATTTTGCTTTTACGGATAATTTGCCGTCGTTTGCAATTGAAATACTGATTTTGTCGAATTTGCCATCCGACTGCAAGGCCGCCTCATATTCTCCGAGTGCGCTCGCCCATATTCCAAGATTCGTAGGCTTTGCTGATTTTTCCGAAGGCGTAGCGACAATTGTTTGTCTTAGCGAATACGGCAAAAAGCAAAAATTCTCCCGCACGATAAAGTTATATACAAATAGACGCATAAGTAATACTAGTCCTAAAAATACGGAAATAAAGGCTGCCCACAGGCGCCAACCTTTGAGATTGGCGGATACTTTCAAAGCATTGAACATCAAAATCCACGACCAAATCAAAGGCAGCACGGACAAGCACATAAGAGTTGCGGACTTTAAATTCCAATGCCTCATAATCCATTCATAATCTATCGGCAGAGGCGGATTCAGCAGCACTTGGCTTGCGTGCGGCAGATAAAACAACGGCGTCAGCGCAAGCGGCAACTGCGCAAAAAGCACGTAGCCTGCAACGTCTATAAATCTTGGCTTTGAATGCGAAAACAGCAGCGCCGCAATGTAAAAAAAAAGGACGGAAAACGCCGAAATTGCCAGCTGCATCACTAGATTTGTTTCAAACAAAACTCCGCGCGAGCCGGCAAAGTTAAGAAAATCGCTGTAAATTCCATTCACATTCCAAGATAAAACGGCAGTCGCAAAGATACCCAAAAGCCCCAATGCAAGCGCAAGTTTCTCATTTAGTTTCGTAAACGGATTAAAAAAGAGCTGCAATGTTTTCATTTTGCGCTCCTTTCCAAAAAATGAATTTTTTCAATAATTGCATCTAGAATATTTCGAACAGTAGGATAACTCAACTTTAGTTTCGCCGACATCTCCTTGAGACTTCCGCTTTCTTTTACAAAATCTATGATAAATTTCTGCTCCTCCGACGTAAGATGCAAAAATACTGGCATATCGAAACATCCGCTGACTTTCGTCCCGCAACTTTTACATACAAGCTCGCTTATTTTTAGCGTGCTATCACACGAAGGACATTTTGAAGGTAATCTACGAGAAGTATTCATTTGTTCAATTTTATTAATTTATATTTTAATAAAATCAAGAAATTTTTTAATTTTTATAAAGATATAACAAACATTTAATATATAAAAGCCAAATTATGACTAATCGAATAGTTCTCTAGGCTTAAGAAAACAAATTTTCAGTCAAATAAGCGGTTCGTTTGCTTTTATCGTATAACGATACAAAGGTTTTTATTAGATTATAAATATAAAATTTCCGGATTAGATAGAAACATACCCAATAAAATATAGCTCCAATTCGTTCTTAATTATACGACATAAAAAACTCCTGTGCGGCTGTTTTCCCGCACTAAATTTGAATCAAATTGCCCAAAATATGTGTTCCTATTCCCGGATATTAAGAATGCCCACGCAGAAATTTCCTCTAGAGCGCAGTAATGCGCCGCCAAAAATGTCCGCCTACAGAAAAAAACAGGAAATCCGCCCAAATCTCATATCGATTATAATTTTGCTTTGCCTGCAAAACAATTCTTGCGCGCAGCATTCCAGACCGCAAAATTCACATAGTTGTCGGTCCGAATTTTTTCTGGTAATGCCTTGCCACAAGCGAAAGCAGTGCTCCTAAAAATCCGCCCGCAATTATCATTACAGCAAAAGCTGTCGTTACCTGTCCAAATCCTGTACACGACACCGCAATCGACCCGAGGAAGAATGACAACGCCCCCAAGAGCGCGGCAGCTGTCCCCGCATTTTTGCGCTGGCTGTCCAGCACTATTGCCGCCGCGGCGGGCGCGGCAACCCCAAACATAAACATCATGGCAAATATTACGGTTTCCACTGCAAATACCCCCGCTTGCGACGATATTAGGCACGCTTCAACTATCGCGGCGAAAAATGTCCCAACGCCGCTGAAGACAACCGCCGTCCGCCTTCTGCGAAACTTTGCCGACAGCATTGCACCCGCGCCAATACCGGCTGCGTTTAATGCAAAAATCGCGCTAAACGACATTGCATTCAAGCCGTAAACACTCTGAAAAATATACGGAGAGGCGGATATATAAACGAACAGTATTATCGCCATAGCTCCTTGCTGGAGGATATAAAACAAGGCAACTTTATCTAGAAAGACATTTTTATACAGTTTAAAAATCGCAAATACCGAAAGCTTTGAGCGGCGCGAAACTTCAAGCGATTCTCCCAATCTGTACGACAACCACAACAATACAAGCCCCAAAACAAACAGAATTGCAAACACAAACCTCCAATTTGCAAATACGAGCGTAATGCCTCCGGCTATTGGAGCTGCGACCGGCGCTATGCTATGAACAGCGGCCACAAGAGCTAAAAATTTCGCAAGTTCCATCCCCGAATAGTTATCCGATGGAATAGAACGCGACAATACAATCCCTCCCGCTCCGGCAATACCTTGAAAAAAACGCATCGCTACAAAAAAATAAATATTTGTGGCAAACACGCACGCCAGAGACGATACTACAAACATCCACATTGAAATAAGCAACGGTATCCGCCTGCCGAACTTGTCGCTTAGCGGGCCAATTACAATTTGCCCCGCAGCCAAACCTATCATGCACACGCTCATGCTCATTTGAACCCAAAACGGCGTAGTTGAGAATGCCTCAGGCAAAACCGGCAAGGCTGGCAAATACATATCGGTTACAAAGGGGCCGAACGCCGAAAGGCCGCCCAAACTAACAAGAAATAAAGCTTTATTTAGTTTATCCATTAAAAATTCCCGCATTGTCCACAGCAAATTGGAATTGGCAAGGGTTTTGTGAAATTTACTTGGAAACAGCCTTTGCAATTTAAAACAACCGCAATCTTAAAGAAACAGCATATTACAGCAAAACTACGGCAAACCCAAATCCCATCTAAAACTTTGGATAAATTCCAGATTGCAGTTATTATTTTATGCGGATATAAAACGTGATTAACCTTGAAAAAATGCTCGATGAAAGTTATGAAAAAAACGCTAATTTAATAAAGTTTTCTTAAATCTATAAATCTATTCGTAAAGCAAATGATTCAGTTAAAAAAAATTTTTTTGCCAGTGGTTTTTATCGCGTTAGCCGTATGCGCCCGCGCAAACACCGAGCCACCGAACATAGTTTTCATACTGGCAGACGATATGGGAATCGGAGATTTGAGCTGCTACGGATAGAAAAAATTAAAGACGCCAAACATCGATTCCCTTGCCGAGCAAGGCCTCAAGTTTAACCGGCATTACGCTGGTTCAACGGTTTGCGCGCCGTCTAGGAGCTCCCTGTTGACAGGGCTTCACACCGGGCATACGCCCATAAGGGGAAACATCCAATCCAAGCTTGGCGATGAAGGACAGCAAGAGATGCCTGCAGAGACCGCAACTTTAGCAAACATGCTGCGTTCATGCGGGTATAGGACAGGCGCTTTCGGCAAATGGGGGCTTGGCGCGCCCCATTCACATTCTTCGCCAATGGCTATGGGATTTGACATGTTCTTCGGCTACAATTGCCAATATTTAGCGCACAACTACTATCCCGACCACCTTTGGCGCAATGCCGAAAAGATTACCTTAAACGGAAATTTGAATGGGGCTAGGACAGAATACTCCGGAGACCTAATACACTCCCAGCTGATAGATTATTTAAAAGAGTGTTCCGCCGAGCGCAAAGCCGACAAGAAGCCGTTTTTTATATATTACGCGATGACGCTTCCACATGCGGAAATGGCGGCTCCGGAAGAAGCCATTGCTGAATTTGGAGACAGATTTGCGCCCGAAACAGAATTTAAAGGAATCCCCAAAGCCCTTTATGGCGCGCAAAAAAAACCGCGCGCGGCTTTTGCGGCAATGATGAAACGCATAGACGGATATGTTGGCGACATAGTAAAGGCGCTCCGCGAATGCGGCGAGCTTGAAAACACTGTAATATTTTTTACCTCCGACAACGGCGCCCATTGCGAGGGCGGGCACGACCCGGCTTATTGGAATTCAAACGGCGGGTTGCGGGGATTGAAACGCGACCTGTACGAGGGCGGAATAAGAGTACCCATGATTGTCTATTGGAAAGGCCGCTTGGGAAAATCCGAAACATCTCACATATCGGCCTTTTGGGATATACTGCCCACATTAAGAGATATATCCGGCGCAAAATTCTCCGCCGAAACAGACGGAATATCATTTGCGCCCCTATTATCGGGGAACCCCCAACCAAAACACGATTTCCTGTATTGGGAATTCCACGAACAAGGCGGGAAACAAGCCGTCTTGCGCGGCGACTGGAAACTTGTAAAAACCAATGTGAACAATCCTAAAAAGACAAAACTTGAGCTGTACAATCTCTCCTCAGACCCCGCAGAAACGAGCGACTTGTCTAAAAAATACCCTAAAAAAGTTTCCGAACTTCGACACATTTTGGAAACCGCTAGGACCAAATCGACCATAATGCAATTTAATTTTAAGTAATGAGTTAATTTTAAATCGCATAAAAGCCCAATTCTTGCTTGCGTAACGGGCTTATTGCTGTTTCCTAAATTTATGCGTTTTTTGTTTTACATTTTGCTTTTGATTTCGGCTTCCTTCGCGTTCTCTAAGGAATATGCCGACTGCGCAAAATGCCATGACAACGAAACCACCCAATGTTCCGCCCACCCCAAAGCCCTGCACCATAAATACGCCAACAGGGAAATATCCGACAAGCTGGATTCTAAAGTGTTTTCCGGACGCACATTCACATCTGGCAAAAATAAATATTCTTTTTTTAAGGATAAAGGCGCCTTTAAAATATCGGTTACCGAAAACGGCGGAAAAGCGGAGGAATTTATAGCCAAGTTTGCAATAGGAGTCGAACCGCTCATCCAATATGTAGTGGAGGGAGAACGCGGCGCAATGCAGGTTGTGCCAATAGCATACGATACCGCAAAAGACGAGCTTTTCGATGTTTTCGGAGGCGAAACGCGCAACCGCGGAGATTGGGGGCACTGGCTGTCAAAGGGGATGAATTGGAATTCCAACTGCGCATACTGCCATATGACAGGCTTCAAAAAAAACTACGACAGCCAATCCGACTCTTATTCCAGTTCATTCAACGCGCACGGAGTCGGGTGCCTGCAATGCCATTCTGCACTTCCCAAAGATTGCGGCCGCCCAGATATTCCCCTATTGAAAGAGCGCCCTACTCCAACCGAAAGAATGGGCGCCTGCGCCTCTTGCCACAGCCGCCGCGAACATTTAAACGCGGAGCGTTTTAAGCCCGGAGAAGACTATTTTGACTCTTTCCGCCCCGAACTTCCGGTAATAGACGGTGTATATTACGCCGACGGGAAAGTGCGCGACGAAGATTTTGTATTTTCGTCGTTTATGATGTGCAGGCAATACACGGCGGGAATAGTGTGCACAGACTGCCACGACAGGCACACAATGCGCACCGCGCGGCCGATAGAAAAAAACGAGCTGTGCCTTACTTGCCATGCTCCGGAAGCAAGAAATATAAAAGGAGCCCCCACGATAAATCCGCGCGAACATTCTTTTCACGGAGACAACGAAGGCAATTTGTGCGTAAATTGCCATATGCCTAAAACCGTGTATATGGGGCGCGACGCGCGCTACGACCACGGCCTAACTTCCCCCGACCCGGTTCTCACAAAAATTGCCGGAATCCCCAATGCATGCTCGCAGTGCCACGATAAAATCGATTCGGACAAACCCGGTCGCGGACTGGATTGGCTGATAGAATCCTTTGAAAAAAATTACGGCAGCGAACGCTTTTTGCGCAAACGGGCGCGTTCAATAGCCGTTCATAGAGCGCATAAAGGCGACATTTCAGCAGAATTAAAAGCGGAATTTATAAGGCTTTTGGATTTGGAGGAAAATCCCGTCTGGCAAGCGACAATCATCGCGCTGCTGTCGACTTGGATTGCCGACGACGACGCTTTCGAACGCACCAAGAAAGCGCTTGGTTCCCCCCATCCTCTGGTTCGTTCTTCGGCAATCCGCGCCTTGTCGGCGCGCCCTGATTGCGGGGAAATTCTAAAAAAGCATTTGGGGGATTCTTCGGCGATTGTCCGCATTGATTCGGCGTTTGCGCTAGGCGGAGAGCTCGATGAAAAATCAAGCCAATTTGCGGAGCTTGAAGAATATTTGAAATTCAACTCAGACAGGCCTTTGGGCCTTTTAAAGCGCGCAGACTTCGCATTGCGTTCTGGAAAATTTGCCGAAGCCAAATCCTACGCTGAATCGGCGCTAAAGCTTGAAGACGGAAATCCTGCGCTTGAACGGGAGGTTGCGATAATGATTTTCAAGGCGGGATATCAAAAAGAATCCCTGGCAGTTTTAAAATCCGCCCGTAAAAAGTATCCGCAATCCGCCGAGATTGCTTTTGCACTGGCGCTCTTTTACAGCGAACTCGGAGATTTAAATTCCGCCGTCGAAGAATTGCAATCAACCGTAAAACTTGAGCCCAGATTTGCCAGAGCTTGGTACAATCTGGCAGTTGCTTTGTTTAGAACCGGCAAAAAACAGGATGCAATAAGCGCCATCGACAAGGCGATAGAAACCGACCCGTCAAACAGGGAAGCCTATACGCAGGCGCGCTCCTATTTTACAAACAGCGAAAATTGATATCCTAAATCAGCCGAGCAAAACCATTCCGCAAAAAAATGGTATTCTTTTAACATTTGGCGGGCGTTTGAAAACATAATAACCCGGCAAAGAAAATTGTATGTTTCCGCAAAATAGCCGCTCAACCAGGCGGTTTTTCACATTCTGCTAGCCGCGCATTCCAGAAAATCGTGGAACCTCACCCCGCGAGCAATGCGCTTCTAAAAAAATTATCCCGCCCCAACTCTTATTTTTGGCGATTTGGTAAAAGCCGAGGCCCCGTGGGTTTTCAACTTTCTTTTGAATACGTTTCCGCGCTCGCCGACAACATACAATTCAGACATTTCTTTGCCGCCGAATGCAAGGCTTACTGGCCTTTCTCCCATAGGCAACTCCAGTATCGCCGCGGACCTGCCGTTGTAATCGCATATTTGAATTCCCGCCGATGTAGCCAAATACAGGCAACCGCCGTCGTCGCAGACCGCAGAGCCCGCCAAGGTTCCGTCGCATTCGTCGGGCACGTGAAGGAAGAAAAACTCCTGCTTAAACGCGACATTTCCGTCGTCCAGCAGCTTATAGCTGTAACCGCGCCTCGTCGCCGAATCAAAGACGTACAGCCAATTTTCATTCGCGGAAACCGCAACGGCTCCGCCGCTTACGGCGCGTTCGTCAAGCGGGACGATTTTTCCGCCTGGAAGGATTCTTGCCAATGAACTCTTGGAATCGCCGAATCTTAAAAGCGCGTAAAAACCGCCATCGCGCGCAGCGCAAGCCTTCGCGCATGTTACGTTTTCGGCAATGTCTAAAAACTTTTTTTCTGCTCCAGTTTTCAATGTTCCGTTTTGAAGCAACAAATCAGCATTCACCCCTTTGGCTATTATTCCGGCGTTCAGACCAGATTCTCCCGCACCGGAAATCAATCTCGCCGATTTTTCATCCGCCAAAATAACCGAAGCGTTTTCTACCATTACAAGGCGGGCCCCGCAAGCGCCTTCGCCTATTTTAACAAACTTCTCGCCCGGAATAATGACGCTTCTTAAAATGTGGTTTCGGCTCTTTTGGGACGCATCTACAGGCTTGGGCCAATCTTTCCACAAATAGCGCATAACATCCGGCATGATCATATTCGCCTGAAACCCGCAATGGCTGGCCTCTCCAAAAACATATTTAAAGTCGTAGCCTGCAAATTCCAGCGCGCGCACCATAGACTGGTTGGCGCTCCACCAATCTCCAAAACAAGTCCACATATCGCGCGATCCGCTCTGCAGAAAAAATCTTATTGGTTTGGGTTCATACTTGTGAACTAGCGTCGCGTTGGCAAATGACCCGCGCAATCCCGTAAAAGAGCCCGCCCCGGTAAATACGCGCGAAAATTCCCACGGCCGCGCCCATGCGGCGTTGAAAGCCGCGGCGGCACCCGAGCTAAACCCAGTAATCATCCTATCGTTGCCGCTGCGGGAAAGAATTATTTTGCGGCCGTCCTTTGTTTTAAGAGTCTCCGCGAACGGCAGCAATTCCGAAACGATAAAATCAGCAAAACGGGGCGACGGAGTATCGTACTCCAAGGTTCTATTTGCGCGCGGCGAATCTTCATCCTTCTCTCCCTCGACTACTCCCGGAGAAGAAGCCACTGCTATCATCATAGGAATTTCCCCCTTCGCCAAAAGATTTGAAATTACATTGCCTATATGGAATTGCGGGCCGTCTTGCAATACAACAATGCACGCTTTCGTTTTTCCGTCGTACTCGGCGGGGACGTACACCCAGACTTTTCGTTCGGTTCCAGGAAAAATTCTTGAAGAGGAAAATTTCGTTTCTATCCACTCGCCATATTTTACCCCGTCTTTTTGTTTTGAGTCATCTGTAAGAGGAAACATGGCTTTTTCGTCAATTTTAACTTCCGCCGCACAATAGAAAACGAAAGCAAAAATGAAATATACCGCCGTGAGAAAATTTTTCGCGCACATTGCTTTTTATTGCTATTTTTTGTTAAAGTATCCGCCGTTTACGGCAGCGCTCCATAATTAAAAACACGCGCACGCAAAACGAAAGTTTTTATTGCGACTTCCCGTATTTTTCCTTTAAAGCCGATTTTAAAAGTTCTGGCTCGTATTTGTCCGACTTTGGAACTTTGTAAAATTCCCTCAGGCGGTTTAATTCTTTGGACAACGCTTCGACCCTTTCGGCTTTGGACGGGTCTTGGGCTAGATTGCGGAGTTCATTTGGGTCAGACGACAAATCATAGTATTCGCGCTCGCCGATAGGATAAAAATCTATCAATTTTTCATTCCCCATAATTACTCCGTCGTGGCGCATTACCATATGAATGGCTGGCCATTCGTAGTAATGGTAATAAAGCGATTTTCTCCAATTCTCGGGAGTTTTGCCGGACAACAGTATCGGCTTAAGGCTTACCCCCTGCATCTCGGCAGGTATTTCGCATCCGGCTATATCCAGAATTGTTTCCGCGAAATCGAGATTCTGCACTAGCGCATCGCTCTTGGAGTTGGGCTTTATGACGCCGTTCCACCTCACGACAAACGGAGTCCTAAAACTCTCCTCGTACATAAACCGCTTGTCGAACCAACCGTGTTCTCCCATATAAAAGCCCTGGTCGGAAGTGTAAATTACAACCGTGTTTTCATCCAGCCCGCTGTCTTTCAAATACTTTAATATGCGGCCTACGTTCTCATCGACTCCCGCGAGCGTCGCGCAATAATTTTGCATATATCGCTGGTATTTCCGCTCCACAAGCTCGCGGCCTGCAGGGTTGCCATCAAAGAAAGCCTTGTCTTTTGCGGCAAATTTTTCGCGCCACTGTTCCTTTTCTTCCGGAGTCATTGAGCGCGGCGGATGGTCCAGGACAAGCCGGTAATTTTCCATATGCTCGTCTATGCGCATTTCCTGGTTTTTAGCGGCGGAACCTCTTGTAGAATAATCGTCGTAAAAAGTTTCTGGCAAGGGAAATTTTACGTTGTCGTACATATTTGCATGGCGCAGCGCAGGATGCCATTCAGAATGCACTCCTTTGAAATGAACCATCAACATAAACGGCTTTTTTGCGTCGCGCTTCTCTTTAAGCCACCATAAAGCTCTGTCTGCAACTATATCGGAATTGTATCCCGCACGGCGGAACTTTTTTCCGTCCATGCCTATAAAAATAGGATTATAGTAAAGCCCCTGCCCCTCCTGTATTTCCCAAAAATCGAAACCTGTCGGGTGGCTGACGAGATGCCACTTGCCGAAAATAGCTGTTTGGTAGCCGTTAGCCTGCAAAATTTTTGGAAATGTTGTCTGTGAACCGTCAAAAATCTGACCTTTGGAATTTGCGTAAAAACCGTTGGCATGGCTGTGTTTGCCGGTAAGAATCGTCGCGCGCGACGGGCCGCAGAGAGAATTTGTAACATAGCATTTGTCGAAACGCATTCCTTCGTTTGCGATTGAATCCAGGTTTGGCGTTTTTACAATGCCTTTCAACGCTCCGCCATAAGCGGCGAAAGTCTGGTAACTATGGTCGTCCGTCATTATATAGATGATATTCGGACGCTCCGACGAAAACGCCGGAGACGCAAAAAGAAGCAATAGCAAGACAATCGATTGTACCCTTAACATAGTTTTATATTGCCCGTTCCCATAAACTCTGTCAACATAAAGGAATGAGTCGTAAGGCGTTAACATATTTTTCCATAAGATATTGCATTTTTGCGTTTATTTGCGCCGCACTTTTTGCGTTCGCGGCCTCTCTTTCTTCCGCGTCTCCTGCAAAATCTAAAAAACGTCCGAATATACTTTTTATAATCGCCGACGACTGGGGCAAACATGCGAAGTCGTACGGAACCGGAGATTGGATCAACATGCCGACCTTCGACAAAGTCGCAAACGAGGGAATTCTTTTCAATAATTGTTTCACCTCCAACCCCAAGTGCGCTCCATGCCGCGCCAGCATAACCACCGGGCGCAATACGTGGCAGCTGAAAGAGGGCGTGCAGCACTTCAACCCGTGGCCTAAAGGCTTTATAACCTATCCGGATATTCTAGAGGAAAACGGCTACCATGTTGGATTCACCGGCAAAGGCTGGGGTCCCGGAGACTACAAGTGCGCCGGGCGCAAAAACAATCCCGCGGGGAAAGCCTACAACAAATATTTTCTCGATCCCCCCGCAAAATATATAAACCGCAACGACTATTCCCGCAACTTTATAGAATACTTTATGAAGGAACGCCCCAAGGGAAGTCCATTTTGCTTCTGGCTAGGATTTACCGAGCCCCACCGCCCGTATGAAGACGGAGCCGGTGTGCGCGCCGGAAAAAATATAAAATCAGCGGAAGTGCCAAAGTACTATCCCGACAATCCCATCGTACGTTCGGACATGTTGGACTACGCATATGAAGCCGAATATATGGACTCCCACGTAAAGAAAGTTTTGCAATATCTAGAAGAGACGGGAGAGCTGGACAACACCATAGTAATATACACATCCGACCACGGAATGCCGTTCCCGCGCGTTAAAGGACAAATCTTTGAACACGGTTACAATGTTCCGCTTGCAATCCGCTGGGGCAAAAACATCCCAAAGCCAAGAGTGGAAAACACCTTTATAAATGTGCGCGACTTTGCGCCTACCTTTCTGGAACTTGCCGGAATACCCAAGCACCCGCAAATGACGGGGAAAAGTTTTCTTTCCCTTTTGACTTCGGAAAATCCGCCCGCTCCGAATCCCGAACAATTTATGCTAGTCGGGAAGGAGCGGCACGACTTGGGTCGTCCGGACAATGCCGGTTATCCCGTCAGGGCAATCCGCACTAACGATTTCCTATTTGTGCACAATTACGAACCCGATTCTTGGCCGGCGGGAAATCCGGAAACCGGATACCGAAATTGCGACGACAGCCCGACTAAAACGCTGCTGCTTTCGCGCTTCGACAAGTTTTACAACTGGAGTTTCGGCAAGCGCCCCGCCTACCAGCTATACGACATGCGCAAAGATCCCGAATGCCTGAACAATCTCGCCTACAATCCCAAATATGCGGAAACCGTAAAGACACTAAAAGCCAAGCTGCAAGCGGAACTGGAAAAAGACGGCGATTTCCGCGCGCTCGGGCAAGATTTGTCGTGGCTGAACAAAGTCCGCTGGACTGCCTCCCAAGAAACCGGTTCATGGCAGGAATGGACAAGCAACAACAAAAACTAAGACTAAAACTTTTGCGCAGCTATTTTTAGCGGCTTCCACAAAGCCCCTGTATAATTGCATTTTTTTGCGCAACTATTTTTTAGCGGTTTCCACAAATCTCCTGCATGATTGCGTTTTTTTTTGCGCACATATTTTCGGGCGCGATGCAAGGCTGGCGCATTGCTATTTTGAAGTAATTTCAAGAAGCTCTTTAAATGCGCTGGTCTTGTTTTTAGTGCGCATTGTATCGTGCGGATACGGCAGAGATTTCAGCCATGCGTTAAGTTCACCGCGCATTTCCGAAGCTTCGGCGGAGTCGCCGGAAAGCGGAGAAAGCTGCTTGCAGTCGGCTTTCAAGTCATAGAACCCCAGCAACGGCGGAATTTCGTTTGGAGCATGTTCGTATGAGCCTTTTTTTGTGGTGGAAATGGCAAGATACACTTTATCGCTTTCAGATATATTGAACGCGAACATCGGGCAGCGGTTGGCGTCCTGCGTTTTCATTTTTACAAAACCCCAATCGGGATTGGGATACCACGTTATGGCGTGAAGGCCGTCGGTAAAAAAATTTTTGCGCGCGGACTTGTCTTTCTTTCCTGTTACAAGCGGCTTTAGAGACTCGCCGTCAAGCCCATCCGGAACGGGAATTTCTGCGAAATCCATTGCGGTGGGGAAAACATCCAAAAGGCTGACCAAAGCGTTTGAATATCCAGGCTTAGCGTTCGGTGCGCATATTATCAAAGGCACGCGCGAACCGCCTATCCAGCCCTGCCCTTTGCCGCCGCGATACGGCGCGTTGGAAGGCGGAAGGATATAGGGTGAACCGTTGTCGGCGCATAGCACAAATATTGTATTTTTGTCTTCGCCGTATTTTTTTAGAAGCTCGAAAAATCTCCGTACGGTTTCGTCAATCGAACGCATATGCTCCACATGCACAGCTATCTGCGGCATTGAGCTTTTAACGGCGTATTTTTCGGGCGCGGGATCAAGCCTGCCATGCATGGTCATCGGAGCAAAATACAATAGAAACGGCTTCTTTTCCTTGAGGCGTCCTTCCATGTATGCCGCCGCTTTGTCCGCAAAAAGATCTGTAAGGAACTCGCCGTCGGGGCGTTGCGGAACGCGCGATTTGTTTTCCCACAAATCCGCCGCGCGATAGTACCGGCTGTCGTGCAAATTGTATCCGAAATAATAGTCGAACCCCAAGTCTGTCGGCCATTCCCCGTCGGCGCAAGACGCCCACGCCGAACGCCTGTCTGCCTCGAGCGTATCGTCCACGGGAATCTTCTTGCCGCGCACGATTGAAAATTGTTTTTCGGGCTTTGGAGAATTTTTTTGCCGCTTTACAGCCGCTTGAAAATCCTCTTCATTGTGGCGCGACACATGCCACTTGCCGATAGCGGCGCAAGAGTAGCCTGCCTTTTTAAAATTTTCCGCAAGAAGCGGAACATTGTCGTTTTTTACGCCTTTTGAGATGGAGCTTGCAAGATCGCAAACGCCCCAACGCTGCTGGTATTTGCCGGTCATCAATCCCATTCTCGACGGGGCGCACAAGTTGCTTGAGGCATAGCACCTGTTAAAAACCACGCCTTGTGAAGAAAGCGAATCTATATAGGGAGTTCCGCTTTCCACCAATTTTAGACATTTTGCCACATCAAAATTTTTATTTCCTGAATTTTTCAAGAAGAGCCTCAAAGCGCCTTCATCCATATCGGACGGTTTTAATTTCTTTGTGTACGGAGCCAACCAACCGGAACCGAGGTCGTCTAGGTTGACTATAATGACATTCGGGCGCCTTTGAGCCGAAAACGCCTGCGAAATAAACGCAGACAAAACGATAACCGCAAAAAGATTTTTCAACAAGCGAATAAAAAGTTTCATACCCTGTTTATTTTAACGCCTATTCAGAGAAAAAGTTTCGGCTACTTTATGCGTTCAATCTCCGCCAAGCGCTTTTTCAAAGACTCTGCAATTTGGGGATTTTCTGATATTACATTGCGGGTTTCCGCCGGGTCGTCTTTTAGGTTGTAAAGAGAATCTTCCTTAACAATAGATTCGGCAAAGCGCTTGTCTCTCGGATTCGCCCCCGAACCGATATCGGCTGCAACCCCCAAGGTCTTGGGAACAAACTTCCAATCTCCCACGCGTATGGACTTTCCACGGCTTCCTTGTAATACTATATCATTGCGCTGCCCCGCCGCTTTCGCGGAACGAAAATTTGCAAGAGCGCTAATACTGTCGACCGCTTCTGCTTTGGGAAGTTCCACAGACAACATTTCGGCAAAAGTTGCGGGCAAATCGTTTAATCCAACTATGGCGCCGCTGAGCCCTTTTTCCTTTGCGTCCGGATTTACGACTATGAACGGAACTCTCATTCCGCCGTCGTAAACCAGATACTTTCCGCCGCGAAGAACTCCGGCGGGCTTGTGCCCGTTTAAGTCGCGTTCTGAATTGTCGTAATAGCCGTCAAACACCACGGGGCCGTTGTCGCTGGAGAAGATTATGATAGTGTTGTCAAGGACTCCCGCGACTTTAAGCGCCTTAACAATCTCACCAACCTGCCAATCTGCCTGAACGATTACGTCGCCGCGTATTCCGCACTTCGACGCCCCCTTGAATCTGGCATCGACAGTTCTTGGAACGTGCGGTTCAAAGAGCCCTACGTAAAGGAAAAAAGGCTTCCCTTTGTTTGAATTTATAAAACTCGAAGCCTCGCGCACGACATTTTCAGGAATTTCCTCGTCCACAAAGCGCGCCGCATGTCCGCCGCGCATATAGCCTATTCTGCTTATGCCGTTTATTATGCTGCAAGAATGCTGCTTGTCGGCGCCCTGCTTAAGCAGATCTGGACGCTCCAAACCAGTTGGGGTATCGCTTATATTTTTTGTGTAACTTACTTCAATCGGATCCGACGGATCGAGGTTGACGACTTTGCCGTCGCGCAACCAAACAGATGGAACCCTGTCGACGGTTGCCGGAATTATAAAAGACGTGTCGAAACCAATGTCATTTGGATTTGGTCGTATTTCGCCGTTGAAGTTCAAAGGCGCCGAACCATCGCCAAGCCCCAAGTGCCATTTTCCAACCGCGCCGGTAACATACCCCGCCGCCTTAAAAATCTTTGGAAGAGTGATGACGTTTGTTGGAATGCAAAGGGGATCGTCGCCTGCGAGAATTCCTGTCTTTGCCTTTTTTTGGCGCCATGCGTATTCGCCTGTAAACATGCTGTACCTGGACGGTGTGCACGTTGAAGCCGTTGCATACCCTTGCGAGAAAACTATGCCGCGGTTTGCGAGAGAATCAATATTTGGAGTTTTAAAAGCCGTCGCCCCCGCGCAGCTCAAATCGCCGTACCCCAAATCGTCGGCGATAATCAAGACAACATTTTTTTTATTTTCTACCGCGAAAGAGATAGACGCGAAGGCAAATAATACAAAAAAAACAACCCGAAGTTTCATAAAGGATCAACTAAAGTTCTATCCGGGCATATTCAATAAAAAACAAAAAAATCTTCTTTGTGGGTAATATATTTCCATAATACCCGATTTTTATTACAATCTTACAGAAGAAAAACACCGTTCGATTTCTCTAAATATTTTCAATTAATTTATTATTGAAGACAAAACGCCTAAACAATCTCAGCCAGTTTTGCCTTGATTCTAAAATTTATCAGAGCAAAATATTGGGGGGAGAGGGGATTATATTATCAGGTTTTGCCTTGATTCCAAAATTTATCAGAGCAAAATGCAACTTGCCAAAATCTGCGCTATAATATGGTTTTGCCTTGATTCCAAAATTTATCAGAGCAAAATTCGTTTTTAAGGGCGATTTTGAAGCATTTAGTTTTGCCTTGATTCCAAAATTTATCAGAGCAAAATACGGCTCAAAGTACGTTAACGCCGTTTATTGTTTTGCCTTGATTCCAAAATTTATCAGAGCAAAATTTCTTTTGAGTTCTCTTAAAAACACGCTTAGTTTTGCCTTGATTCCAAAATTTATCAGAGCAAAATATATTAACGACGAACAGAAGGAGGACTAATGTTTTGCCTTGATTCCAAAATTTATCAGAGCAAAATAATAAAGACGCAGATATGCTAACGATTTACGTTTTGCCTTGATTCCAAAATTTATCAGAGCAAAATGGAACTCTCGAACGACTCACGCTTAAAACTGTTTTGCCTTGATTCCAAAATTTATCAGAGCAAAATACATTTCTGGAATTTATTTATTAAAAATAAGTTACCAGAGATGTAATTGCTCCGGTAATTTTTCCGGCTCTTTGGGAGTGCGCGATTTCCC
>CALXLN010000004.1 GCA_944389215.1 uncultured Opitutales bacterium | reverse complement strand
CGCCCTTTAGAAGCTTTGCCACAACTGCCGCCGAAAATCCGTCAACGCAGGCAGGAAAGCTTACCACCGCGATTTTTCCGCCTTCCACAAGCCTGTCTAAGTCAAGCCTATGCTTGCCAATCTTACTCAATAATCCTTCAACAGATGGGTTCGTAAAGGCGCTTAGCAGGTTGGATATTGTGCTAGTCTCGTTTGACTTTGTACGGCTATCAAGGCTCTGCCACTCCAAGAACATCCCCCTTAGCTTTTCCAGTCTGTACTTTAAAATTTCGTACTCTATTATGATATTATGCGAGGCTTTTTCTACGTTTAAAAATTTTGCGCAATAAACTAATTTTTAGCAAGTCCTAGATTTATACTTATTTATAAGACAATATCCCTATTTGCAAGAGATTGATTATTTTGGTCCAAGAAAAGCCACTACCCACCAGATATGCAACTAAACTCCAATCGCTATTTGCCAGCATAACTTGGAGACAATATTGTAATTCAATGAATAATATATTAACTTGCCAAAATGCGGTATAAACATTCGGCAGACCCGTTTCTTCTTGCGAATGGATTTTTTGAAATGTCCTATGCTTTCAACCTGCAAATAAAAAGAGGCTGTATATTATCCTGAAAAATAACCGCCGTACGTTTTTAAATTTTAATATTCTCCCTTATTGAAATGTCGGCAATAATATTAACTTTTAACCTGCGCTGTTTCGACTCAAACATGCGCTTCTGCGGGTAAAATGGCGAGATTTAGGGCAGGGTACATACCCGGGAATATTTTCAAAACATATCTAAGACAATATTTTATTCAATAAATTCAGCAAAGTGTCGCATATTTTGCGCGCCTCTTTTTCCCCGAAATGCTCCCATCGCATGTTCATCTGCAAATATTCCTGCGATGCCATAAAGCGCGTAATCTGACCGCTTAAGGCCATTGCCGCTATTTTGGCATCGTCTCCCTTAAGCTTGCCATTTGAGGCTATTTCAAGGGAACGCGACATAAACAAATGGTGAGTTTTCATAAAACCTTCGTATATCGATTTGTATAAGTCTCCATTATAAACTTCTTCACGAGCGATTATCGATATGACGTTTTTTAGCACTCTGTTAGTCAAGTTGTCTAGCTTCAGTCGCCACAGGAAATAATCTTCCAATATATCTCTCGCCCCATTTGGCGACGGGCTTTTTTTTAGAAACTCAAACCTTTCCCAAAACGGCATTTCCATTTGCCTTATATAGGCTATAATCTGGTCGACTAGCTCTTTATAAAGACCATCTTTACCCCCAAAATAGTAACTCACCGCAGATACATTGCACTTCGCGCGCCGAGTTATATCGCTAACACTCACAAGGCTCGGCGGTTTCTCTCCGAATTCCTCAAGCGAGGCAAATAATAGATTTGAGGGGGTATCGAAATCCGTCTTCCCCTCAAAATATTCTATTAGGACATTTTTTTTCATGGGTAATGTTAGACTCATAAGTGCTATATTAGAGTTTTCATTACATATTTGGAAGAATATTATTTTGTCCAAAATCATCGTCCGTACTGCGTCCGTCGATGTTTTCCGGCCTTTTTTCCCCAAGTTTCCACCCGCCGCCAAGCGATGCGATAAGATCCACGCATGCGGAAAATCTCTCGCCCTGAAGGACAATTAGCTCGCGGACACTCGTGAGTTCAAGGCGCTGCGCCTCGCTTACTGAAAAGTAGTCCGTATACCCTTGTTCATACTGGATGCGGGTCATGCGCTGTACTTCCTTTGCGGCGTCGACCATTTCTGCCTTCTCTTTGTATTCATCAGCCATATAGGAAATATTTACCATAGAATCTTCGACCTCGCGTATGGCCGAAAGAACAACGGAACGGTAATTTTCCAGCGCCTCCTGATGGGCGGCAAGCGCGACGCGCTTTTGCGCAATATTTCTGCCGGCCTCGAATATGGGGATATAGATTTGAGGGCTTATTCCCCATGCAAAACTTGATGAATTCAGAAGCTTGTCAATCTTGTTCGCGCTCAAATCGGTATTGGCGGTTATAGACACTGTAGGGAAGAAAGCCGCCTGGGCAGCGCCAATACGGGCATTCGCCGCGTAGACTTTACGTTCCGCTTCGGCAATATCCGGGCGGCGTTCAAGTAGTTCTGACGGAATAGCGGCGGGTATTTTCGGAAAATCCTTTCCAAGAGGCGCAAAATCGGCTTCCAATTCGGACGGGGAGCATCCGACTAAAAGCGCCAGATAATTCCTTGCCAAGAACAGCTGACGCTTTGCATCTGCAAGCTGAGACGCGGCGTCATGCTCCTGCTGCTGTGCGCGTTTCAAATCTATCTTGGTGGAATAGTCCATCTGAAGGCGCTTTTCCACAAGTTTCGTATCTTCGCGCCTGATTTTTAAGGTGTCCTCGAGAACGTTTACCTCGGATTTTAGGCTCCTTGCCGAAAAATACGTCTTTGCGACGTTGGATTGAAGATTTAGCATTAGGCTTTCATAGGCGGCAAGCTGTGCCTGGGCGTTGGCGACTTCAGCTTGTAGGAGGCTGCGGACGCGCCCGAACAGGTCTAAATCCCACGTTATACCGAATCCAGCCAGCCATGTGTCGTAGCGCCCGTAAGACGGCTGGAGGTTTTTGGATGAATCCGTTCGGGAATAATACGCGTTTCCCTGAAGTTCCGGATAAAGGTCGCTCTTCTGCATTAATGCAGACTCTCTGGCCTGTTCGACCCTTTGGTATGCAGCCGCCAAATCCGGATTGTTTTCGGCGCATTTTTTCAAAAGGCCGTCAAGATCCTTGTCGCCGAATACCGACCACCAATCACCTTTTGGGAGAGTGTCCGCCGGAATCGCGCTTTTCCAGAGTCCCTCGTCGCGGTTGAAATGCTCCTCCTTAAGAGTATCCGGAAGCCGGACGGACTGGGATGCTTCTTTGTAGTCCGGCCCAACCATGCAGCCGGATAGAATCACCGCTATGGATATTGTTAAAAGTCTCCTCATATATTTTATCCTTCAATTTTCTTTGCCTTGTAGTGCCTTCTTATAACGTAAAAGAAGACGGGTGTGAACAGCAGTCCCATTATCGTTACTCCAAGCATGCCGTACATGACTGCGGTGCCGAGAGGTTGGCGCAGCTCCGATCCGGACGACACGGAAAATGCAAGCGGAACAACGCCCAAAATGAACGCAAACGACGTCATTAGTATGGGGCGCAACCTGTTCTGCGAAGCGTGGCTTACCGCGCTAACGATTTCCTCGCCCTTTTCCTGGCGCTGCTTTGCAAATTCCACTATTAAAATGGCGTTTTTACAGGCGAGCCCGATGAGAACCACCATGCCTATCTGCGCCATCAGGTTATTGTCCAAGCCTCTCATATCTATTCCGATAAGAGCGAAAAGCATGACAAGCGGCACTATTAAGATGATGCAAAGCGGCAGCGACCAGCTCTCATACTGTGCAGCTAGAATCAGGAACACAAACAATACGCATATTGCGAATATGTACACCGACTGGTTCCCGGCAATCTTTTCCTGGTAGGCAAGGTCCGTCCACTCGAGTCCCATTCCGTCGGGAAGGGTTTCCTCCGCCACTTTTTCTATTGTTGCCATCGCCTCGCCCGTACTGTATCCGTCTCCGACATTTCCGAGTATTTCGGCGGCGGGATACATGTTGTAGCGGTTTACAGTGTCCGGCCCTATTATGCGGCGTATATTTGATACAGATCCCATCGGAACCATATTCCCGTCGGCAGTCGGAACCTTTAGGTTGTAAACATCCCTTATATCTCCGCGGCTTACGTCTTCGGCCTGCATGGATACGCGGTATACTCGGTTGAGGATGTTGAAGTCGTTTATGTACGACGAACCAAGATTGTATTGCATTGTATCGAATATATTAGTAATCGGCACATTGAGTTTCTGGGCCCTCTCGCGGTCTATGTCTATGTAAAGCTGGGGACTGGAAATTCTGTAAGTTGTAAAAGCCAAAGAAACCTCAGGATGTTCTTTCATAGACTTGTATGCTATTTCACGGGTATACTTTTCGACGTCTCCAATTCCGCGCCCCACGATATCCTGTATGTAGCACTTGAAATCTCCGCCCATTCCAATACCGTTGACCGCGGGAGGAGTAAGAACTACGGATGCGGATTCAAGTACGCCTTTCGACAACTTTGAATTTGTCTCGAATATAATGTCGTTGAGCGTTTTTCCCATAGACAGGCGCTCTTCTTTAGGCCGCAGTTTTATGAACATGGCGCCCGCGTTGCTGAGCCTTGAAAACGACGCTCCGCTTATTCCCGCAAGCGTTGTTACATCCTGCACGCCTTCGACCTTTGAGATGATTTCGCGCCCCTTGTCGACGGCTTTGCGGGTATGAGTTCCGGCAGTGGCGTCGGGCAGCTGCATTGAAACGAACAAGTATCCGGTATCTTGCGTAGGAATAAAGCCTGTCGGGACTGTTTTGAACATCCAACCAGTCGCGATTAATAGGATTACATAGACAATCAACGATAAAATTGAAAATCTCAAAATCCGCTTAACCAGCGCTCCATATTTTTCGGAAGTCCAGAAGAACACTTTGTTGAATCCCTTGAAGAACCACCCGAAGCAGAATTCCCACAGGCGCGTAAACAAGTCTTTTTTCGCGTCAGCGTCTCTAAGCAGCAGTGCGCAAAGAGCAGGGGAAAGCGTGAGAGACACAATAGCCGAAATTATGGTAGAGGCGGCGATGGTCAATGCAAACTGCCTGTAAAACTGTCCGGATATTCCCTCGATGAAGGCAGTCGGGACGAACACGGCGCTCAAGACCAGAGCAATTGCGATAAGCGCACCCTGAACCTGGCTCATTGCTTTTTTCGTAGCCTCACGCACAGGAAGCCCGTCGCGCATATTTCTTTCGACGTTCTCTACGACAACAATTGCGTCGTCAACCACTATGCCGATTGCCAGCACCAATCCGAAAAGCGACAGATTATTTATCGAGAAGCCGAACAGCTCCATGAAAAAGAATGTTCCGATGAGGGACACAGGAATTGCAAACAGCGGAATAATTGCAGCTCGCCATGACTGCAAAAATACCATCATTACGATTACGACAAGTAGTACGGCCTCAAATATGGTATGGTAAACCGCGTCTATGGAATTTTGAATGTACTCGGTATTGTCAAGCCCGATCCTATAGTCAACCCCGGTGGGAAAGTTTTTCTTCATTTCCTCCAGAAGCGCCTTTATATTTTTGCCGTGTCAAGGCCGTTCGAGCCTGGGAGCTGGTAACAGCCGATTGTAGCCGACTCCATGCCGTTGAACTTGCCTTCTTCCGTGTACGAATATGCTCCAAGTTCAACCCGCGCCACGTCGCGCAAGCGGACTATTTTACCGCCGGGCTCGTTCTTTATGACGATGTTTTCAAACTCTTCAGTGCTTTCAAGTCGCCCAAGCGTGTTTATGGTAAGCTCGTAGGCGGCGTCCGGGTTCGAGACCGGCATTTGGTTGAGTTTGCCGGCAGCCACCTGCTTATTCTGTTCAGTCAAAGCGGCGGCGACCTGAGAGGGCGTCATGTCAACATGCGCAAGCCTATCCGGATCGAGCCATATGCGCATAGAGTATTCGCGCGACCCGAAAATAGTCGCCTCGCCCATGCCGTATACGCGGGCTATTCTGTCTTTCATCTGCGTTATTGCGTAGTTTGAAAGATAGAGGTAATCCCTGCTGTTGTCAGGCGAATAAAGATTTATAACCATTAGAAGGTCAGGGGACCTTTTCTTTACGGTTACGCCGTAGTTTCTTACCTCCTCCGGCAGGCGCGGTTCGGCTATGGAAACCCTGTTTTGCACCAACACTTGGGCCATGTCTATATCGGTTCCAAGCTCAAATGTTACGGTGGTCATAAGCGATCCGTCAGAATTGCACTGGCTAGTCATGTAAAGCATGCGCTCTACGCCGTTTATTTCCTGCTCAATGGGCGCCGCCACCGTATTCATTATAGTCTCGGGCGATGCGCCGGAGTAGGTTGTTGAAACCACAACTTGCGGGAGAACGACGTCGGGATACTGCGTTACGGGCAGGCTGTAATATCCAACTATGCCCAACAGCGTGATGATTATGGAAATCACCGCCGCGAAAATGGGCCTATCAATGAAGAAATGCGAAAATTTCATACATTAACCTCCGGGGGTTATTCTTTGTCCATGGGGATTTCCGTCGCCTTTACACTCCTGCCGACGGCAGCGTTATGCAGCCCTTTTACGACTACCTTGTCTTCTTTTGACAAGCCGCCCTCTATTATCCTATACGGACCGACAAGTTTTCCCACTTTCACTGCTTTATAGGCGATTTTACCGTCATCTCCCACGACATAAACGAAGCGTCCGACCATATCCGTGCCAACTGCAGTTTCGCGGACAAGCATGGATTCGCGCGAATCGGACACTTTCATTCTTAGCTTCGCAAACATGCCGGGTTTCAAACGTTCGCCGTCGTTATTGACGTCGGCCCTCATTGTCAGGCTGGAGGTGTATTTACCTATCCGGTTGTCGAAGTACGTTACCATGCCTTTAAATATGCGCCCGTTTTCAACACTCATTAAACTAAGCTCGACCTCGGGGCCTGTAAGCTTCTTCTGGTCTATCTTGCCGAAAAGCCCTATTTCATCGTACCCGACTATGTCGCGCTCGCTTGCTTCAAAATAGGCTTGGACAATATCGTTTTTTTCAATGGTGGTTAGCAGCGACGAATCGGCTGTTACAAGGTTGCCTTCGTCAAGCATGGCCTCGCTCACCCTTCCCGAAACCGGGGCGATAATGTGGGTGAATTCCAGGTTGAGCTCCGCGTCCCTAAGTTCCGCCTTGGCGCTGGCGAGCGACGCCTCCTGCGCGAGAAGCTCTGCGCGGCGGGTGTCGAGCTCCTCTTTGGATATTACCGTGGACTTGTACATGTTTTCCGCGCGCGGCGTTGCTTTTCGCAAGCGCAAGCCGCGCCTCCACTTCTTTTATCTTGGCTTTTGCCGACATAACCTTGGCTTCATAGGGCCGCGGATCTATAATGAACATCAAGTCGCCTTTCTTTACCATTTGACCTTCCGAAAAGTTTATTTTTGTCAGATAACCGCTGACGCGCGCGCGGATTTCGACGGATTTTGCCGCCTCTATTCTAGCCGTATAGTCGTCCCATTCCTCCACGGGTCTTACGATGGGCAAAGCTACAGCAACTTCTTCAGGCTGCATTGCGATGCCCTCTTTCTTTCCGTCTTTAGAGCATCCGCACATTATGGCGCAAACCGCCAACATTATAATGGTTTTATTGGTATTTTTCATCATATTTTTCTTTTCTAAAAATTTCCTATCTAAAAAACTTATCCAATATCCGGGCCACAAAATCCTTTATTTCCCCACCGGACCCGCACAAATTTTCCCTGTTATCCAAGCTTTTCGACGCGAATATAATGCCATAAAGCATCATAGCAGCCATAGAACATTCAAAGTCCGACATATTTCCTTTTGATGCGGATTTTATGAGCGTCTTGAGGTTTTCGCAGAAAAATCCGAAATCGTGATCGGACATCTCTGAACGCGGATGCATAGCCCATTCGGAAATAGAATCTGCAATAAACTCTTTTGCTGCATTGCAGTCTCCTGATTTTGCAATTCGGGAGACTTTTTTTGCGAACACCGCATTTGAATGCCGTCATTTTGACTTCAATTCGCGCATGGCCAGTTCATAAAGACGTTTTTTGCTTCCAAAATAATAGTACAACATCGAATGGCTTACGCACGCCCTTGAGGCGAGACGCCGCATGCTGACAAACCTAAAAGGAGTCTCGCAAAATTCTGCAATGGCAGCTTCTATTATGGCGGCTTTCGCATCTGCTATACTGGCATGACTGTCAATCATATTCAAATTTAAATAGTTTTTTCAAATATAGATTTAAAATTATTGGTTTAACCAAATGGTTATTTGATTTTTGTCTGTCAAGTTTTTTTATGCAAAATTTTTTGCAGTAGGTAGGCCCTTATTCATTTTGCCAATTAACTCCGCAATCTGCCGCTAAGAGTCAACTAACTGTCCAACAGAATGTTGCAAGCATTGAAAAATCGTGCGGTAGTTCTCGCAAGGTATGAAGGCGCAACATAAAAATTTTTATCAATTCTTTGACACAATCAGAAATTTTATTGGGGAAATCATGAAATTGGGCTCATGTAAAACAATCGTAGCCGAACCGGAAAATATTTCAAAGACAGTTGCGCCGTAGTGGAAATAAAGTTTTTAGATTTCGGACGGCATTGGTATTTTAAACACAAGAAGAATGGAATTATTTCATTAAAACAGCCTTGCATAAAATTTACAGCCGCAGCAGCGCCTGCCGTGGCAAGGCTGAAATGGGGAATTGATAGGCATTTCTCCCAAAATTTTTAAAACTGCGCATAAATGTTTATTTCTCTGAACTATCGAAAAATGCAAATGAAGTGCCTAAGCGGAAATACTCTAAATTGTAGAAGTTTTTTGCATCCGCAAACCGCACTATATAGGCTGTGAAATTCAACGTTGCTTAAATACATAATGTTGAATGGCCTTGCTGTGCAAAAGCAATTTGATTTTACGGATATAATAAATGCGTCCGCCGCCTTCAGTTTCTTTTTGCATACAAATTTAAATATCGCCTATTTTCGTTCGAGAGCGGTACTTTTATTCCTTTATGGATGAAAATTTCAGGATTCATCCTATTCAATTCCGCCGGTAGCGTCCAAATCCGTAGGTTATTCCACCAATCCCTTGCCGTGCAGCGCAGTTTTGAGCGCCTTTGCGCCAAACTTAGGATTAGAGAGAACTTCCTTTCCGTAAAGTTTCTTTATATAGTCGGCGCAATACGCCATAGAAGCTTGGGCAAATATTATAACATCGGAAGATTCCGCCGGGCCTTTCAGTTCTTTTGCCATTAGCGACTTAAAAGCCTCTTTGTCTAATCCAAACCCGCCGTCTAACAGGACAGTCCGCACTTCGACGTGCTTGCCCATTTGTCTAGCTATTCTTTCCAGCGTTCTCCCTATCGGTCCGGTCGCGCTGGGAAACGTGGCCGCCACTGTAATTCTATGTCCCTTGCGTGCGGCTTCCTTGCACATTTCCTCGTTTATGTCGATTAACGGAACTCCGAGAAAGGCAGCCGTATCACGCATGGCAAAGGCTATGTCTGCAACAGACGAACACACGCTCAAAACAGCTTCAGCACCGCAATCTACCTGGTCAAGGTAGATTTTTGCATATTTTGCGGCGGGAACTCTGCCCACATAACCGGCTTCGGATATCTCTTTAAATATTGAAGCATCTTCGCAAGTTGCAATCCTAATATTGGGCCCGAGTTCCGCTCTTACAGCGCGTTCCACATCGTCTTTTAGTTGCGGAGTTGTAACAGTGTAGATTATTGCGACTTTGGGCTTATCGGAGGAGCTTTGCGCGTCCGCTGAAGCAGTGCAGGGCGGAAGCAGCGCCATGCAAAACAAAGCTGCTGTTTTGTAGAAATATGCGCAGAAAGTATTTTTGTTCATAACTGTTGTTCGGACAGGATTTGCGTTCGGCTTGGAATTAATAATCGGCGGAGAATAACTCCATGGCGCTTTGTCGAAATATTTAACAGATTTTTGCCGCTGCTTTAAGCTTTAAAAAAGCCGCTAGCACAACTAGTGGTAAACGTTCTTAGTTATTGTTTGCCGATTGTAAAGATTAAAAATTCCGGTTGCATCCTATGCGCCTTATTTGTCGGGACAGGCAGATTTTGCGGCCGGCCTTTATATGCATGACAAACGAGATATTATTTAGGCTGATATTTAACCGCATATTTGTTTTATCTTCGTCCGTTTGCCCAAACTGCTTTTTATGCGCTTAATGGGATTTTAATTCATGCGATTTTATCCCATTTATCAAAACTCCGATTTTTTAGCGTAGGACAAAGCCCTAACATGTCCTGTATGCGTATATTCCTAATATACCAGAAAACAATATTCCCCCTCCCATAAACCAAGCGCCAGCTTCCAAGTTGCTTTTGGAGCTATAAGCAATATTGAAAGTGCAATTACCATCACCCAAATTGAGAGCGCCCAAGACAACGCGCATCCGCGCCTGGCGGTGAATACCAACGTATTTATTATGCTAATTGCCCTGTTTTGGAAAAAACACATTAACCGCGGAAATAGATAGTATAAAAGCGAAAATTTAGTACAATAAATCTTCTATAAAACTTGTCTGCTTGGATAAAAACGTATGAATATTATTCCGAGAAAAATCGGCATGAAAAAAATTTCTGCGCGCGCGGCAGTTGAAACTATTACAAACGTCGTTGACCCATGCCATCCGGCGTTTGTACGCCACTGCCAATAAAAAGCCCAAAGCCATTCAATTATAGGAAGAACGCCTCTTTGGGTAATGCTCTTGTAAAACATATAAAATAGCGGGTTTGCCCAGAATAGAATAGGAATCCAAAGCAAAGGAGCGCGGCATTTAATTTAATCCTATGCAATAGCTTTACCCAGCTTTTATCGTCTTTGGCTATACGGCATTCGCCATTCATGTATTCTTTGCACCGCCGATATTTCCGATTGGCTTATTTGTCAAAGTTTTTAATTCTCGACAGTATATATTTCAACATTCCCATTATAGATTGCCTACCATAGGCGGGGAAACCGACGTCTCCATGCAATTTGTGCAATGAAAACGCTGCCGCCAATCCGCGGCGCAGATAGCGGTCCGAATATAAAAAACAGCTATGAATCATTGTAGTAATACCTGTTTTTCGGCTGGTTAAAACGTTGTGTTTTTTCTTTGTCCATCCGCCTTTTTCAATCCTAAGAGCAAGGCTGGATTTTCGCGAACAAGCAAATTCACTTCTTTTTCGGAAACTCCGTTCCCCAACATCATATCTATGCAGCTTTGCATTCCATCCACCGGATTCGGGAATCCGACCTGGCCTAAATCCGTACTTACGAAACTTCTCTCCGGAATTAATTTAACAAAAGACACGAATTCCGATTTCGGCATTCGCCTAAATTTTGGAAGTTTTGTCCCGCGGCCCCACAAACACGGAAGGTAGCAGAATTCTATAAAAGCGCCCAAGTCTACAAGTTCTTTTATTTTATCCCGCGACAATTTCCATATTAGCGAATTTGCGTGCGTAACAACAAATTTAGACACTCCCACATCCCGCGCTTTTTTCGCCATAACAAGACTTTCATATGGAGAGCTGTGTCCGGTTGCAAAAATTATGTCGGCTTGCGCGCATATTTCCATGACCCTCACAACTTCCGGCAAAACTGCGCCTCTTCCGTCCAAAACGGGAATTCCACCCCCTTTTCGGCCTTCGCTTTCATTTTGGTATACCGAGTCTATAGTGGGCATCCATATACATTTGCATAAATTTCCCGCGGTATTGGCGGCAAGCTCGGCGGCACGAACGTTCACCTTGCCGCCGGTGCATGCATTCATGCAAAGGCTTCCGAAACATTCAAATTCAGACACTGCGCAACGAACGAGAAAGGCTCTATCGTGGCAGCTCCAAGCGTTGGATTTGTACATTACCGCGCGGTAGCCTGCGTTTTTTGCATCAAGAGCTAAGTCTATCTCATCCACAGAGCGCTCTTTTGTATCCGGCGCCGCATGTACATGCATGTCGCATATATCTTTCAGGCGACCGTCGTGATTCTGCGCAAATATATTTTCGGCTTGAGCATACGGAACGGGAGAGAGGCTCGCCGGCGCCGTAGTCCCGTAAAAACTTCTGCGGCTGTATTTCATTGCAATAACTTCTTTCCTTTTTACCGTAATACGCGGTCAAATAAGGTTGTAGACGCTTTTTGCCATGTCGCTTCCGGGATTGTAGCGTTCCCCTGCGGGAACCATTTTTGATAGGCGGTTGTCTATTTCGGCAATTTCACGCGAAGTGAAGATTATAGAGGCGGAACGTAAATTTTCCAAAAGATGGGCGCGTTTTGTCGTTTCAGGAATTGGTACTATCCATGGCTTTTGAGCGAGTATCCAAGCGAGCGCAACTTGTGCGCAGCTTGCGCGTTTTTCCCGGCCTATTTCATCGAGAAAATCTATAAATATTCTATTTTTTTCCATAGCATCCGGACTCAGCCGCGGAAAATTTACGCGCATGTCCGTTTGCGGATCAAAGCGGGTTTTACCGTCCATTTCTCCGCCCAAATAACCTCTGTCGAGCGGACTGTATGCAACAAGCCCTATTCCCAACTCCTCCAGAACGGGAAAAGTTTCTTTTTCATGCAGGCGGAACGTCAGGGCATATTGGTTCTCTACTGCGGTTACGGGATATTCTTTGTGCGCGCGCCGAATAGTTTCAATGTTGGGTTCGCTCATACCCCAATGTAAAATCTTTCCCTCTTTGACAAGGTCGCGCATTGTTCCTGCAACTTCTTCTATGGGGACTTTATTGTCTATGCGGTGCTGGTAATAAATATCGATATGGTCAGTTTTAAGGCGTTTCAGAGACGCTTCCAGCGCCTTGCGTATGCGATCGGGGCGGGCGTCCTCCAACTGTTTCCCGCTCGGATAATACAAACCGAATTTACTTCCTATTTTTACCTTGGCGCGATAGGGCAGCAGTGCCTCGCCAACGAGCTCTTCGTTCGTATGCGGACCATATATCTCAGCGGTATCGAAAAAATCAACCCCGAGATCAACCGCTTCGGCGATCAACCTGCGCATCGCCTTTTTATCTCTTGCGGGACCGTGGCCATGGCTCATTCCCATACATCCAAGCCCCAGAGCGGAGACTTCCATAGCGGCTTTGCCAGTTCCGAGTATTCTGCGTTTTGTTATAAGCGCGGCACTTTCAGGGGGGACAATATTTCCGTTGGACGCCTTTTTCTTAGTATTTGCATAAATTGCAGTACTCGTCGCCAATGCACTTCCAAAGAGTGTAGTGCTTTTCAAAAATTTTCTCCTGTTTAATTTAACAGACATATTTTCCATTTCTTTTAAACTATTTACCCAAAGAGTTGTAATCTTTGTCGCTAACAGCCTCCAACCACTCGTTTGAGACATTTTCACCCGGTATTTCAAAGGCAAGATGCGCAAACCAACTATCGCTTGCCGCGCCATGCCAGTGTTTTACATTTGCGGGAATATGCACGATGTCGCCGGGCAGCATTTGCTTGGCTGGTTTCCCCCATTCCTGATACCAGCCTTTGCCCGCGACACACACAAGCATTTGTCCGCCGCCTTTTTCTGCGCGGTGTATATGCCAATTGTTCCTGCAGCGGGGTTCAAAAGTTACGTTTGAAAACGGAATTTGTTCTGCAGATATGCGCGCCAAGTAGCTTTTTCCGACAAAATATTTGGCGTACTTGTCGTTTGGCTCTCCAATAGGAAAAATCATTTCGCGTTGAAAGGCGGATTTGCCGCCGTCAGCCCGCTCGTCCTCCGCCCAAACGTCCTTTGCCAGACGAAAGGCCGCCCATGCGTTCGGCCAGCCTGCGTAAAAGGCAATGTGGGTAAGCATTTCGGATATTTCTGTGCGTGTTACACCATTTTTCTTTGCAAACTGAAGATGGTGTACAAGCGATGAATCTACAATTCCTTTCCCAATCAAAGTTGCGACAGTTACAATACTGCGATCTCGAGGGCAAAGTCCAGAGCGATTCCAAATATCGCCAAAAAGTATATCGTCGTTTATTTCCGCAAACTTTGGCGCAAATTCGCCCAACTGGGTGCAGCCTGCATTTTGTGTAATTTTTTCCTGTGCCATGATATTTTGATTGTTAGTAGTTAAAATTAAAAACAAAAAAGCAAAAAACGATATTGTGCATATTCTAATTTTCATAGGTCAATTCTCCTTTAAGGTTTTATTGATAGAATTACAGTAGCATCACCCGCTCCCAGCGCAGATTTTAACTCCTTTGCACCGGTGTTTTCTATTTTTCCCAATCGGGTAAATTTCCAAGAATTGGGCGCGTAATATATGACAAAATATTTGCCCTGATATAAGATTAAATCGCACGGAGCAGTAGTTGTCTGGGCGTCATTTCTCGGCAAAATTTTCCCTATCGGGCCGACTTTCTCCATATTTGCATAATCTTGCATTTGAATGGAAATATCCCCTTTTTCAAGAAGCGCTCTGAGAGCTTTTGCCGAAGAGTTATTTTCCAATTTTGCGGTAAATATTTTATTGTTATTAACTATAAGTTTTATCGTGTCTTTCTCCATTGGATTTCCCTCCTTTCCGCGCGTATCCACCGGCTCGCCAAAGGCAGAAATTGTAGCTAAGCAAAGTGCGGACAAGAATAAACATTTAATAGTTTTCATAGTTTGCACCTTCATCTGCCTTAAAATTTAATCAACTACTGTATCGTGTACCCTCCGTCGACGGGAATAGATTGTCCAGTTATGAAGCTTGCGCCGTCTCCGCATAACCATAGCACGGTTTCACCGACTTCTTCGGGGCGCCCCATTCTGCCTATGGGCTCGGATATGTTTGTTATCGCACCCGAGTCTATCATTCGTTCAACCATAGGCGTTTTTATCGTGGCGGGGCATACTGCGTTTATTCTTATATTGCGTGTTGCATATTCAAGAGCGGCGCATTTTGTAAGTCCTATAACGCCGTGTTTTGATGCGTGATATGCCGCGCGCCCGGGGACCCCGATTATCCCGCCTATAGACGAATTATTGACAATTGCGCCGCCCGATTCTCCGTTTTTTAGCATTTGTACAAGCTCATATTTCATGCATAGAAAAACGCTGCGCAAGTTTGCGTCTATTACCTTGTCAAATTCTTCGCTAGGCAGGTCGGCAGTTTCTATATCATCGGGCATAATTCCCGCGTTGTTGAATGCGCAGTCCAGCCTCCCAAATTTTTCCACAGTCTTTTCTACCATATTCTTCACTTGGGATTCGTTCGTTACGTCGCATACTGAATAATCCGCACTCAATCCCTCTGAACGGATAGAATCAACCAGTTCTTTAAGCAGATTTTCGCGCCTTGCCGCCAACATCACTGCCATACCAGCCCTTGCGAATATTTTTGCCGCTGCTTTCCCGATTCCGCTTGTAGCGCCTGTTATTATTGCAACTTTGCCTTCCATAATTTGTCCTTTCACTGAATTTGAAATATCTTTCACCTTTTCTGCGTTTAATTATCGCGCAATTTTGTGAAATAGCAAATACTTATAATTTATATCATCATATTCTTGACAGGAATAACATAAATAGAGAATATACTGGGAGAAAGGCAATGTTATGGAATTGAGAGTATTGCGTTATTTTTTAACTGTCGCCAGAGAGGGAAGTTTTACAAAAGCTTCAAACTTATTGCATGTTTCACAGCCGGCGCTATCAAAACAAATTATGGATTTAGAGAATGAGTTGGAGTCCAAACTTTTTATACGCTGCAGCCATAGCGTAAAACTGACCGAAGACGGGTTTCTATTAAAAAGGCGGGCAGAAGAAATTCTTGAAATAACAGAAAAGACACGGAGCGAATTTTCACACAAACGCGGTGAAATCGCAGGAGAAATATATATAGGAGCAGGCGAAACAAACGGCATAAGAACCATTGCAGACGTGGCTTGCAAATTACGGGAAGAACATCCGGCAATAACTTTCAATTTCCATAGCGGCAATGCCTCCGACATAATGGAAAGGTTAGACAAAGGACTTTTAGACTTTGGACTTATAATACAACCTGCAGATATTTCAAAGTACGACAGCATTACGCTTCCCAACAAAGATATATGGGGTGTTTTGATGAATAAAAAAAGCCCACTCGCGAAAAAAAAGGCGATTAAAAGAGAAGACCTGTTTGGAGAACCGCTAATAATGTCAAAACAGATAGCTAAACGAACATCTGTTAGGGATGTATTGGCACAATGGCTCGGACCTGATATTAAAAAGTACAATGTTATAGCAAGGTATAATTTGCTATTTAACGCGTCTGTTATGGCTTCAAAATGTATGGGATATGTGATAGGTCTAGATGGAATTGTAGATACTTCCGCAAATAGCGCATTATGTTTCAGGCCGTTAATGCCGAAACTCGAAGCTGAAATGGGAATAATATGGAAAAAGGGAAGATTATTTTCCGCGCCGGCCAGTTTATTCTTAACAAAAATTCGAGAGCATTGCAGCGGGTAAAGTTTGATGGCTGCAATATCCAATATATTTCGGAAATAACCCTTGCAAAATGTTCCCTAAGCTTATCGGCTGTCATCCCCAAAGATATCATTCGAAAATAAAAAAACGAACTTTCGCATAAGCAGTATTTTTTTGTTTCAAAACATTTTTCGTTAGAGTAATAAAATTTCTATTGTAAGATTTTTTAGGACATAAAACCAATTAATGTAAAATTATACACCATGGCAAAAGTATTAAAATTCGCGGTTTTATCATTTTGCGCAGCATTTATAGCATCGAAAATTACCTTTGGCGCTGAAAATTCCACCGGAGCGCAAAAATTCTTTAAAGATGAAGATTTAACTCTCACCGGTGTTTATTATTACCCCGAACATTGGGAAGAATCGCAGTGGGACAGGGATTTAAGAAATATAAAAAGTCTCGGATTTGAGTTTGTGCACATGGCGGAGTTCGCATGGTATTTTCTCGAGCCGGAGGAAGGAAAATACGACTTCAAATGGCTCGATAAAGCGGTGGCTCTTGCAAAAAAGAACGACTTAAAAATTGTGTTGTGCACATCTACCGCGACGCCTCCTGCATGGCTTGTAAGAAAGTATCCAGAAGTTTTGCGCAAAGAATTTAACGCGCGCTATGACCACGGAGCGCGCCAGCATTGTTCTAACTCAAGCCAAAAATACAAAGAGATTTCCCTTAAAATGATAAACGCCCTTGTCGAGCGTTACGGCAATGACACTGCGGTAATAGGATGGCAAATAGACAACGAACCGTTTGCCCGTCCCAACGAAATATCAGAAGAGGCAAGAAAGCGCTTTCAAGATTTTCTTGAAAAAAAATACGGCTATATTTCAAAGCTCAACGACGCATGGGGGGCGCGATTCTGGGGACAAATGTACAACGACTTTTCCCAAATCGGTTTTTATAGCCATAATCCGCACCAATATTTGGACATGATGCGTTTTGCCGGGACAGAGACCGCGGAGTTTCTCGACATCCAAGCCGAGGCGATAAAATCCAAATCAAAGAACCAATGGGTTACTACTAATTTTGTCCCGACTATTTCCGCACCAGCAATAGGCAGGTGCAAAAACTTGGATTTCACAAGCTACACGCGCTATATGATTCCAGGATATGAAGGTTTGGGTGAGAAGGGGTTCAGGCTCGGCAGTGCTTTTTCAATATCTTACGCAAACGATTTTTTCCGCCCGCTCTCAAACGGTGTTTACGGAGTAATGGAACTTCAGCCCGGACAGGTGAATTGGGGATATATCAATCCCATTCCAATGCCTGGAGCCGTGCGCTTATGGCTGTGGTCGGTTTGGTCGGGCGGATCGAAGTTTATTTGCACATACCGCTACAGAGAACCTATTTACGGTTCCGAACAATACCATTACGGAGTTGTGGGGCCGGACGGGATAACAACCACTCGCGGCGGCAGTGAATTTTCAAAATTCATATCTGAAAACGCGCAGTTAAGAAAACGCTACAACCCGTCCGCACAAAAGGTTCCGCAATCCTATGCTTCACGGAGAGCCGCGCTTTTATATTCTGCAGAAAACGAATGGGAGCTTTCAAAAAGCAAGCAGTCAAACCGGTGGAATACAGAGCAGCACTGGCGGGGATATTACGAAATTCTAAAAAGTTTCGGTGCGCCGGTCGACATAGTTTCGGGAGAAGCCGATTTATCTAAATACAGATTTGTAATCGCGCCCGCTTACATAATGATGGATGAAACTCTTGTCAAAAAGCTTCGCGCCTATGCGGAAAACGGCGGGAACTTAATTTTTTCGATCCGTTCGGGATACATGGATAATAATGGGCGACTTTACGAAAAACCGTTTGGCGGGCTGCTTTACGATTTGACCGGCGCAAAGCGCCTGGAGGAGTTCGACATGCTTCCGGGGCAAAAATATAATAGGATAAACGCATTCGGTAAAACTTTTGAATGGGGAGTTTGGGCGGAAATTTTTACCCCGTCCGAAAACACTGAAGTATGGGGGCGTTACGCCGACGATTTCTACGCAGGCAAAGCGGCCGTGCTTCACAGAAAACTAGGCAAGGGCAGCGTTACGTATGTCGGCGCACAGTCAAAGCACTTTGCACTTGAACGCGAAGTCTTAAAAAAGGTTTATTCAATCGCCGGCGTAAACGTTCTCGATTTGCCGCAAGGGGTCGTCCTTGAATATAGAGACGGGTTCGGAATATTGCTAAACTATTCGGATAAGACTTTTGACGCTTCGTCGATAATCGGCAATGGAAACATTATTATCGGCTCAAACAAGTTAAGCACTGCAGATGTAACTATTTGGGACAGCTTTGATAATTAACCTTCGCAATATAATATTACATTCCCATCCAATCTACGGCAACGAGAATTTTATTTTACAAAATATAAGGGAAATTTTTTCTGGCTTTATGATTTAATCGCTGCGTAAAAAACTTGCTAATGCGCAAAAAGATTTCACTTTTTAAAATAGCATAGCCAATCAATTAATAAACTTTTTTAGCTCCGTATGCGAATAAGATTCATCCGGCTTTTATGGTTTTAATGTGAACGCCGTTTTTCTGGAATATAAATGCAAGCTACGATGTTCTTGAAATCAGAGAAAAAATCTCTGTCTTTTTTTTACTCAGCAAAAAGAAATAAAATTATGCCGGTGCGTTAAATAATATGCACTAGAATCATAACATAATTAATCTGAATCGCTGGCGTCCAAAACTTATTTCATCTTCTAAACATGCCGGCCTGCTTCACGCCTATATCAGCCGATAAAAGCCGGCCATTCTCTGTTTCGGTAATGAGGAGTCCGCCCGCATTGTTAAAAGCGCAATTGCTAGGATTGTCGCCGTCAAGCGGTATATCTGCTATTGCAAGGCCGTTTGGTGATATGACCTTTATGGCTCCGCCTCCAAATACCGCAACATATAAATTTCCATCGTCTCCAAAAGCCATTCCGTCCGGACCGATTTTGCCACCTATATCAGCCCAAGGTTCTGAGCGGGTCCAAGTGAGCGCATAGGGATCCCAAATGCCTTTCCAAAGCCTTTTTTTATAGGTCTCTGCCAATACAAGCATATTGCCGTCAGCCGCGAACGCCAATCCGTTTGGGAAAAACTTTTCGGCAATGACCTTTTTTACGACACCGCCTTTAGTCGCCGCGCAAACATAGCCCGTTGCCTTCTGGCGCGAATCTCCGGGGCATGTGAAAAGAAGGTTTCCTTCGCGGTCAAAAGCCAAATCGTTAGGATGGGCGAGCGGAGCGCCGTTTAGCGAGTCGCAAAAAACCTCTATTTTGCAGGAGTCCGGATCCAAAATAGAAATACAGTCGTTGCCGGCATCGCAAAACCATATCTTGTCGTCCGCGTCTACAGCCAACCCATTGGGCTTTCCCCCCGCTACAGGAAAACGCCTTACGGCTCCGTCAGTTCCTAAACGCACGACATTGCCGCCGCGAAGCTCCACCAGCCAAATATTTCCCTTGGAATCTACCGCAGGTCCCTCGGGGAAATCTAGGTTTTCGAGGATTGTCTTTATCATAAATTTTAAACCAGAGGTATCTTTAGAGCCTGGCAACATCCTTTTATGTAGCCGTTTGAAAAAATATGTCCGAGCATTTGATATCCGATACTTGTCCCGCCCTTAAAATCTTTTTGGGTCTCCCCGTACATTGCCGGCGCGTGGTCGGAACGTACAGGCCCTTCAAATCCGCAGGCGGCATAATGCCGCAACATGTCTGGGACAAATCCCTCGTCGGCATCTATAAACGTCTCCCTAAACCGGTATTTGTCGCCTTCAACGTCGCGGATGTGCAAGAAAAACATCTTTCTTCTTTTTATCCAATCGGCGGATATTTTTTTCAAATCTGCCCCGGTCAACTTAAAAGTAGCTTGGCAAAATGTTACCCCCAAATTCTCAGAATCAAAACGCTCAAAAACCCTCTCAAAATCTTCGGGCGATGAAAGGACTCTGCCAACGCCGAATAAAGGGTTTACGGGCGGATCGTCAGGATGCAGCCCCATTTTCACTCCAGATTCCTCGGCAACAGGCAAAACAGCGTCTAGAAAATAAAACAAATTTTCGCGCACAGTTTCCTCGGACATTTGAAATTCTGAGTCTGCAAATTTGCTTTCCGCATCTGAGACGTCAAAGGCAGTTGAAAGAGCTCCGCCGCGTTCTAGAACCTCCGCGCTAGTGCGAAACCAGCCAATTGACGCCATCCAATTAAGGCAGAGCAAGTTTATGCCGAGCCTGCCCATATTGCGAATCATTTGACAGTATTTATCTATCCATTCGTCGCGGTTATCCAATCCCAACTTTATGGGCGCCATGTCAAATTGGTCTCCCTCGAGCCCGTAAAGTTTTATTCCGGCCGAATCAAAGCGCTCCTTTACAGTTTTTAGCGCACAAAAATTATACGGCGCATCAAGTCCGGAAATATCCGAATCTGCCTTCGTTATGGCGTTTGCAATTCCCATTTGACGGGCGATAGACAACTTTGCAATATCACCCGAAGACGGCAGCATCATTGTAAGAATCATTGTTTTAGTTCCATTTTTAAAACTATTGAGCGCGAAAATTCAGGAAGTTCCACATTGCCGGCCTTCTGATTTAATTCTCCCGAAGCATTTGTCCACGGACTGTAATAAGAAGCCGACGCAATCTTTTCCGTGCCTGAAAATTTAAATAGAGGCACGCAAACATCTTTTACCGCGCGCGGCTTTCGCCCTAGTTCAAGTTCCGAACGCCAGTCGTTTTGCGCGTCGCGAATCCAAACCAAAACTGTCTTTTTGCCGCTGAGGACATAATAGCGCAATCCGCCGGATTCAAACCTTGAAGGCGCAAAATTTTCTTCTAGGGGATTTATACCCTCGATGGCCTTTGCGAATCTGCCGAATTGCCAATACAAATTGTTTTTTGCCACATACCATTCCCAGAACCACGTTTGTCCAGCCCCAGCTGAACCGGAAAAAAATGGCGCAAATAAAATATCGTGCAATATGGTCCCGTCCACGTCTTTGGCGTAAAGGTTAAACGGTCCCGTATGCCGCGGGTTTACAGCGCCTGATTCTGCAAGAATTACCGGTTTTCCCGGGGCGCTTGCCAATACGAAATCGATTGCGTCCGCGCAAAGCACATCTACCGGTCCGTGGCATATTTTAAGCGGCGCCCCGCAGTCGAGATAGCGGTGAACTTGCGCGACTTCGTTAGACCCCATCGGCATAAAAGCCCTGTAGTTTCGCACGCCTCTTTCAGAGTCGAAACTCCCAATACTTTGCATGACAAGATGGTTTGGGAATATCGTCTTCACCTTCGGCAGGATTTCTGACGTCCATTTTTTTACGAGTTCTATTTTTGCGCTAACACTATTCATTTCATTCCACAGCTCGATTCCAAATACATATGGATTATCTGCATAGCGTTTCGCAAAATTTTGCGTATAATTCAAATAAAGGTCTTTGCCTTGCTCCGAAGTCAAATATTCTTCCATATTCGCAAATAGCGGAGCGTATGCGGGCTGCCTAAACTGATTCTTAAGGCGGTTTTCATCGCTCGTATTTGGTCCAACGGCAGCTATATTTCTAAAATGCTGCATGCATAATTTCACGCGCAGGCCGTATTTGCGCGCGAGTTTCATATAGCGGTCAAAGCGCTCCATTTTTTTTGTGTCATATTCTCCGGCTTTTGTTTCGACGTTAAAAAAGTCTGCGCCCACCCATATTCGCACGAAATTTCCCCCATTCTTTGAGAGTTGCGCCATTTGTTCCTCAAGTTTTGCAAATCCTTCGTCTTCGGTTCCATCGTAAAAATAGGGGCGAGGGAAACATAAATTCATTCCGATAGGAATGTATGGAGTTCCGTCAGAAAATGAAAAATAACGGGGATTTACTTTTGAAACTTGCACAAATCTAGGATTGTTTTCTGACTCCGGAACATTATTGCTTTCGCACGAATATAAAAAAGCCAGCAACACCGACAATAAACATGTTAATGTGGCAATACGCAATTTATTAAATATTTCCATACTGAAAATAAACTAGGATGTATAGGCGTATTTTTCAATATACAAAGCGAATATTTTTCCTTAACTGTTAACCTGATTAAAAAACATAATTGCGAAGTTTCCCGGATATTTTATCAATGGGCGCCAAACATTGAAAAATTTAACTCTGTGGCGTATGTATTCCCATAGCGCAATTACGACGCCTCCACCGTCCGCTGGCGCTCTTCCGACACTGCTGGTTATTCTGACGGTCCTAACCAGCACTTCTATGCAGGGACACCTACGTTAGGTCTAGATATTTTAGGAACACTCTATTACTATTACCATGATGGGAATGGA
>CALXLN010000003.1 GCA_944389215.1 uncultured Opitutales bacterium | reverse complement strand
CTTTGCGGGCAGGATAAAGCTTCCGCCGATTTCCGGCAGCGAGGCTATCGTCATGCCGGCAAATTTTCCGTTTAAGTCGAATACAGCGCCGCCAGTGCTCCCGCGCGGAGCGGGTATGCTTGTGCGGACATAGACGGTAGGCAGAAAGTTCCCGCCGAATTCGATGTTATGGGCGGTCGCAAGCCCGATTCGGGGAGATGGCGGCAGCCCCATTTCATAGGATAGCGCCATCAGCACTGTTGCTATTCGCGGGAGATCTGATGACGAGTCCATGTTTATAACGGGCGCGTTTTTCGATTTGAAATCCCCCTCTATTTTTATGACAGACACTGTAGTGAGCGGATCAAGCCCGACGCTTTTTGCATCTAATAAAATTCCGCGCCATTCCACCCAAAGTTTGTTTGCAGAGTTCGTTATGTAGGCGCTTGTCATGACGATTCCGTCTTTCCCTATCAGAAATCCGGAACCTACATCCAAGGTGAGTTGGTTTATTTGTTCCCCGTCTTTGCCTATAGCGTGCAGGGATTTTTGCGCGAAAACTTTTACGATAGCATCTCGATTGTTTTCAAATACGCAGTAAAGTTTGTCTTGCATGGTTTCCGCCGGAACGTCTGTCGGTATTGTATCGGCGCGCAAAGCAGCGCCCGATACAAGAAGCGTGGCTACTGTAAATTGACAAACTTGTTTTAATATCATGTTTTTTAAATTATAAAAAAATAACCATGCTTCAACAATAATGAGCGAAGCATTATATTTTTTGACTCGCGCGGGCGAAAATTGTTCAAATTGCGAAGTATGTTAGAATCATATCGGCTCCCGCGCGCTTTATGGCCGCAAGCGATTCGTTTTTTGCCTTCTCTAAATCAATCCAACCGCGCTGGGCCGCCGCGCATATCATGGCGTATTCTCCGGAAACTTGGTAGGCTGCGATGGGAAGTGTGGTGCGCTCTTTTACTTTGGCTATTATATCCAGGTAGTAGCCGGCGGGCTTCACCATTATGACATCAGCACCCTCTTCTTCGTCAAGTGCGGCTTCCCTAAGCGCCTCGCGGCTGTTTGATGGATTAAGCTGGTAGCCGCGCTTATCAAGGTATTTCTTTGCCTTGGGCGCCTCTTTCCCCACGATGTCGTCCTTTTCAGCTTTTTGCCCGCGATGTTTTCCACTCTTTCCGGAGTTTGCTTGCTGCTTTGGCGTGCTGCCTACTGCGTCGCGGAAAGGGCCGTAAAATGCGGAGGCGTATTTGGCACTGTACGCCATAATAGCGGTTTCCGTAAAGTCGCAGTCGTCTAGAGCCGAGCGTATTGCCCCGATTCTTCCGTCCATCATATCCGAAGGCGCCACAAAATCCGCGCCGGACTGCGCAGCGATAAGCGCCATGCCGGTGAGAATTTCCACGGTTTCATCGTTGAGTATCCATTTGCCGCTCGCGTCCAATACACCGTCGTGCCCGTGCGAAGTGTAGGGGTCGAGCGCAATGTCGGCGACTATCGCAATTTCTGGAAAGCGCTTCTTTACAGCGGCTATCGCGCGGTTGGCTATTGATTTTTCGCTCAACGCTTCGTCCGCGCGCAGGGATTTCTTTGACGGCTCTATGTGCGGAAATGGCGCTATCGCCCGAACTCCGCTTTTCAGGGCGCGTTCGCAGAGTTTCAGCAGAGATTCGATTGTGTGCCGATAGACATTTGGCATAGATGGTATTTTGTCCGCGCCGTTTTTGCCTTCTTTTACAAATACCGGCAAAATAAGATCCGACGGACATACCCGGTTTTCCGTGCATAAATCCAAAATAGCGTCGCTTTTGCGCAACCGGCGCGGACGCTTTTTCATATCGAGCTTGAAATTTTCGTCCATTGTGCTTTCATAGTGTACGCTTTATAAAAAAATCGCAACTAAAATGAATGTTAGCATACACAATACTTTGACGCGCCAAAAGGACGATTTGGTTCCTTCCGCCGGCGTTTTCAGAATGTACTGCTGCGGCCCTACGGTTTACGGCCCGGCTCATATTGGAAATTTTAGAACTTTTATTGTTCAAGACGCTTTGCGCCGCACATTGGAATGCTCCGGGCTCAAGGTAAAACACGTCCGCAACATTACCGATGTGGACGACAAAACCATACGCGAAAGCCGCAAACTCGGCGTTACTTTGAAGGATTTCACAAAAAAGTGGGAGGACAAATTCCACGTCGATTGCGCAAAGCTCAATATGCTTCCGCCCACGGTAGAGCCCAGAGCCACCGAACACATAGCCGAACAGTTGGAAATGGTTTCAAAACTGGTCGAGAACGGGCACGCTTATGTTTCGTCCGACGGCAGCGTGTATTTCAAGATTTCGTCGTGTCCGACCTACGGTAAACTTGCCGGATTAGACCGCGAAAATATGGCCACGCAAGCGACAAATTCCGCTGGCGAGGCGAACAACGCCGATGAATACGAACGCGAAAGCGTCTCCGACTTTGCGCTTTGGAAAGGCAGAAAACCCGAAGATGGCGACAACTATTGGAAATCTCCATGGGGCGAGGGCAGGCCGGGGTGGCATATAGAATGCTCTGCGATGTCGCGCAAATATCTGGGGGATTCTTTCGATTTGCACGGAGGCGGCATAGACCTGTGTTTCCCGCACCATGAAAATGAAATAGCCCAAAGCGAATGCGCCACGGGGCATATTCCTTATGTGAGATATTGGTTTCACAGTGCCCACCTGATGGTCGAGGGGCAGAAAATGTCCAAGAGCCTCGGAAATCTTTATACATTGGACGATCTCATCGCCAAGGGATACACTTCCGCTCAAATTCGCTACGCCCTGCTTTCGGGGCATTACCGCCAGCAGCTCAATTTTACGTTCAAAGGTTTGGACGACGCAAAGAGTGCGCTTTCTAAAATGCGCAAGTCGATATCTGCCGCTTTGGAGCGCGCGGCAGTTACTCCCGCAGAATTTAAGAAAATGATAAAGCCCGGAGCGGAATTTGCCGGAACAATTTTTGAGGGAGCTTGGAACGCATTGTGCGACGACTTTAATGTTCCGCGCGCTCTGGGCGAGATTTTTGGAGCGCTTTCAAATTTGACCGGTAAAAAAACAGATCTTGCCGCGTTGGGCGCGCTCTTATACGCCTTGGGAATAGACGTTTTTGCCGACGCCGAAGAACCGGCTGCCGAAATTTCCTTGCCGCCGGAAATTATGGAAATTGCGCAAAAGCGTTGGGAGGCCAAAAAGTCCAAAGATTTTGCATTGGCGGACAGCCTGCGAAAGGAGGCTTTTGAAAAGGGATGGCTAATTTTGGATAAAAAAGACGGATTTTCCATTTTTCCGAAAAAGGCTTGAAAATTTGCGGAGCCGCACCGATAATTTCGTAAACAGAAAGAAAAATGTCGATTGCCAAAACAGAAGTGGGTGTTGACGGAAAGGTCGCTGAAAATTGGCGGCCGAAAGCCGCCGATGCCGATATGTTGCTTGTCGAACGCGTAAAAGCGGGCGACAGCTTGGCTTTTGACGAGCTCACAAAAAAATACCGCCAGCGCCTTTATAGCGCGGTTTACAATATGGTTTCAAACCGCGAAGACGCCATGGATATCGTGCAGGACGCCTTTATAAAAGCGTTTTCAAGCATAAATTCTTTCCGCGGAGGAAGCGCTTTTTACACGTGGTTGTACCGTATCGCCATAAATATGGCAATAACCTTTATCAAACGCAACAGGCTTCGCAGGTTTTTCAGTTTTGAAAACGCAAACGAAGAAATGGCGCCCGCAGAAATTCTCGACCGGTTGACGGTAAACTACGGCGGAGAGCGCTCCACTATGTTGAACGAGTTAAAGGAAAAATTGAACGAAGCTCTTCAAACTTTGTCTATAAAACATAGGACGGTTTTCGTGCTTTTCGAAATCGAGGCATTGTCCCACCAGGAGATTGCCCAGATTACCGGTACGAGCGAGGCTACTGTCAGAACCCGTTTGCACTACGCCAAACAGCAATTGCAGGCTATTCTAAAAGATTATCTCAAATAACAGCTTATGGAAGACGGCAAAATAAAACTTGAAGATCTCTTAAAGTTAAAGCGCGCCGAACAGCCGACAGAAGCCGACTGGGCCAGATTTGACGAGCGTCTCAGGGGAAAGCTTGTAAGCCGCATTGTAAGCAGGCGGACGTTGGCGGACAGGTTTTTTGGAATAGTGTCTCCCGCGCGTGCCGCGACTTTTTGTGCCGCCGGGTTTGCGGCTTTGGGCGCTGTTTTTGCGCCGATGTACATAGCGGGCTTAGCTACTGCGGTTTCGGCGGATGCCGATGTGGAATTTAAGGCGTCGTCAACTCCGCTTCCACGGGTTGCGGTTTCGTATGCGGTAAACGAGGTTGCGGCGCATTCAAATTCTGAAATTCCCGTATTCGCACAAATGAATTCAAACGATTCTTCCGATGTAAGATATGTGGCAAGCTCTGTTTCATCGGGAATAAGTTCATTTTAAACCGGCGGTTTCAAAATATCCTGCTGTGCGGAGGCGCGAAGGCTTCCGCATTTTTTTTAGCGGCAAAATCTGGGTGTTATTCCTTTAAAAAAAGGCGTTGCGGCGTTGGGGCGATGCGGCGAAGTGGCGCGTGGCGGTGCGGGCATAAAGCTGTTCAAACGTAAAATAGGGCGTTTTAGGATAAAAGTTTTTCTTGGGGTTGGCTGGGAATTTTCTGGGGCGGTTTTATCGGCGCCGGCTTTTTTCACCGCTGTATTGTTATTCCAAAAAACTTTCATTTTGTAAAATGTACAGTTTAAATAGTATATTAATATTGTGCGATTTTCTTTTATATATGGCGGGAACGCCCAAAGCATTTGCCTTTTTGTGCGTGAAATCGTTTTAAAAAAAGGTTGCAAAGGCGATTCGCGCGTGAAATATATCGTGAAGTTTTTTTTGTATAAAATTCATTAACACAACAACAATAGGAAGACAGAAAATGAGTTGTCCGAATCATAATTGTTCGCACGAAGTCCAGCAAATGTGTTGCGTGGCGAAAGGCGCAAATCATGGACCTGCTCCCATACCGGAAGAGGGAAAATGGGTTAAGTCCAAGGAAATAAAGGACGTCAGCGGTTTAACGCACGGCGTCGGTTGGTGCGCTCCCCAACAGGGCGCTTGCAAACTCACTTTAAACGTTAAAAACGGAATAATTGAAGAAGCTCTAGTCGAAACGCTGGGTTGCTCAGGTATGACGCACTCCGCCGCGATGGCCTCGGAAATCCTTCCCGGAAAAACTATTTTGGAAGCTCTCAATTCAGACTTAGTTTGCGACGCCATTAATGTCGCCATGCGCGAACTTTTCCTGCAAATTGTTTACGGACGCTCCCAGACCGCGTTCTCCGAAAACGGATTGCCGATTGGCGCAGGCTTGGAAGACTTGGGCAAGGGGTTGCGCTCGCAGGTTGGCACAATGTTCTCGACTAAAGCCAAGGGTCCCCGCTATCTCGAAATGGCTGAAGGATATGTCCTCGAAGAAGCCCTTGACGAAAACAATGAAGTTATCGGCTACAAGACCGTTCATCTCGGAAAGATGCTAGAAGCTATCAAGAACGGAATGGACGCAAACGAGGCGTTTAAGAAGTTTACTTCAGTGAAAGGGCGTTTTGAAGACGCAGTCAAGACAATAGACCCGCGCAAAGAATAAGGAGTTTTTAAGATGGCTATTACATTTGAAAGTTACGACAGGCGCATAGCCAAAATAAATAAGGTTTGCGCCGAATACGGTTTGAATTCCCTCGAAGACGCCAAGGCTCTTTGCGATTCCAAAGGAATAGACGTAGACGCAATAGTAAAAGGCATCCAGCCTATCGCTTTTGAAAACGCCGTTTGGGCGTATACGTTGGGCGCGGCGATTGCCATTAAAAAAGGCAGCAAAAGCGCGGCGGAAGCCGCCGAAAATATAGGATTGGGCTTGCAGGCGTTCTGCATTCCCGGTTCCGTTGCCGATTCGCGCGACGTCGGTATAGGGCACGGCAACCTTGGCGCAATGCTTTTGCGCGAAGAAACAAAGTGCTTCTGCTTCTTGGCTGGACACGAATCATTTGCCGCCGCGGAAGGCGCAATCGGCATTGCCCGTACGGCAAATAAGGTTCGCAAGGAACCCCTGCGCGTAATCTTAAACGGTCTTGGCAAAGACGCCGCGTATATAATTTCGCGCATAAACGGTTTTACCAGCGTTGAAACAGAATACGATTATTACACGGGAGAACTTAAAATCGTAAAAGAGACTCCGTTCTCAAAGGGCGAAAAGGCAAAAGTGCGCGTCTATGGCGCCGACGACGTTTCTGAAGGCGTTGCTATAATGATAAAAGAGGGCGTCGATGTTTCCATAACGGGAAATTCCACAAATCCGACTCGTTTCCAGCATCCGGTTGCGGGAACTTACAAGAAATGGGCAATTGAACACGGCAAGAAATATTTCTCCGTGGCTTCCGGCGGCGGCACGGGACGCACTTTGCATCCTGACAATATGGCTGCGGGTCCAGCTTCTTACGGTATGACCGACACTATGGGCAGAATGCACGGCGACGCGCAATTTGCCGGTTCGTCCTCTGTGCCTGCGCATGTTGAAATGATGGGACTTATTGGTATGGGCAACAATCCTATGGTCGGCGCGACCGTCGCGGTGGCTGTTGCGGTTGAAGAGGCTTCAAAATAAGTCCGGTTAGATTTTAACCCTATAAACGCCTTGGGTGTTTTTCGCGCTCAAGGCGTTTTTTTTGTTAATTTTCGCGTTTTATTCTATTGTTTGTGTAAAATTTCACCCCAAAGTACGTTGCAAGATATGCGCAGGAGGCTGCTGTGAGAATGCATATGCAGGCGCCTAAAAACAATGGAGCGCCGATGTCGTCAAATGCGAATTTAAAACCTCCGTCCATAACGTGTCCCCAATCTGTGCTTGTTTTTATAATATCCTTCGCATCTCGAAGAAATTCTCCAAATGATATTGGGCTGTTGGACATTATTGCGCATCCGGTTTTATAATACCCGAATAAAATAAACGGCATAAATACGGGAATTGTCAGAAGAGTCCAAGCCTCTGAAATTACAATGCTGAATTGGGTTGCCTTAAATCTGCGCATTAGGAGCCAAAGCAGAAAGCATAGATAGCTTTGCCCGATAACCGGCAGCATTGCGCAAAATATTCCGAGGGCATTGCTTGATGCTAGAAAATTTGGGCGCGATATATTTGCCTTGATGCAATCGCGAAGGTTCCCGAAAAATTTTCTGAACTTGAAATACGATTTTTTTGCCGCCATTGAAAAAAACATAACGTTTTATATTATCGACAATAAAAATTTCCTATATAGTTGCCTGCGCTTTTATTGAAATTTGCGCATACGGAATATCTTCCAACAAATGCGCGCTTGGAAAAATACATATTAAACAAAGCGGTATTACATATTGGCTCTTTTAATTTTTTTCATTATTTATTTGCCAGTCTTAACTTCTGCCGCCATAGGATTCCGCGCTTAATCCGTTTTTTGGGGAGGAAGAAAATTTTGTTGCATAAAAGGTTTAGTTAACTAAATAATTGCATGTCAAAATGAAAAAAATATTTCTACTTCTAGCAATTCTTGTTTGTTCTGTTTCAGCGGCAAGGGCTTTGGTTGTATACGGCGAGGATAATTCCGCCAATACTTCCGCTCCTTCCAATGGGTTGCCGTTTGACAATGTAGCGGGAGTTTATACATACGGTTATTTGATGGGATCGTGCGTTTATTTGGGTAATGGGTATTTTATAACCGCCAACCACGTTCCTTTAGATGCAAATTCTTCTATTACTTTTGATTCCGAAACATATTACAGCATATCGTCCGCATATGCTCCGACGCAGGTCGGCGATGCGGATTTAAAGATTTTCTATATCGCGGACCAGTCGCTCCAAGAATCATTGACTGCCGTTGATGTTTATGAGACTTCTTTTACCACGCAAGTTCAAGTGTACGTGGCAGGAAGCGGAGTAGGGCGGTCGCCGTCCAGTTCTACGGAAGACAATCCAGTTTCATGGGGAGATTCCCAGACGGCAACTGTTCGTTGGGGTACAAATAATATACATTCCAAAGGTTCTAATACTATAAACGGATATACTTACAATTATTATTCTACGCAATTAAATGCGGTATCAAATGGAACAGAGGCTGGTCTTACCTCTACGATTCAGGCGGGGCTATGTTTTATAAGACAATTTTCGGCGATTGGTATTTGGCTGGAATAGCGACAGCTGTTTCAACTTCGGGCAGCAGCGCCTTTGCCGAAACTGTCGCTGACGGCGATTCCATTATTGGAGATTTTAACTATTTTGTGGATTTATCGTATTATGCAGATGAAATAAAAGACGTTATTTCAAGGCCTCCTACGGTTCCAGAACCTATGTGTGTGTCTATTATTTCAGCGCTTGCGGCTGTTGCTTTTGCTTTTAAGCGCGCTAGCCGTAGTAGATAGTATCCAAAAATACTTTATAGAAACTTGACAATTCTACGATAAGGGTATTTTATCTCGCGAATATAAATTTCAGCTCGAGTGGTGAAATTGGTAGACACGCATGATTCAGGTTCATGTGCATTCGCTTGCATGGGGGTTCGAGTCCCCCCTCGAGCATTTGGTTTTTAGCCGCAATAGGGGTCAACACCAAAGGTTGTGGAATAGGTTGATTTTTTAGATTTGCCTTTCATAGATTCACCCCGCATTCCACAAGTACTCTCAAGCGGTAATTTTCAAAGTTTCTGTATCCGTAGGCTCTGCGTTG
>CALXLN010000002.1 GCA_944389215.1 uncultured Opitutales bacterium | reverse complement strand
AAATTGCGAGCGTTATCGACGCCGATAAAAATGCCGACGGCTATCTGGATATAATAGCCGACGGATGGAAAGACTTTTATATAGATGAAAACGGCTTTTTGGCCGCGACGGCAGTTCCGGAGCCCGCCGTTTTTGCGGCGATATTTGGGGCTATTGCTTTGGGGTTTGCGTCAATGCGCAGGCGCGCAGGCAAGTAAATTGCGGAAAATCGCGCTGCGCATTGCGGAAGATGGCTTTCGGGTTGCCGGGAGGCAAGGTGATTAGGTTTGTTTAATATTTTGCAAACATGCTGCGGCTATTTCTCAAGTTGGCGCGGGCGAGGCAAGTGGGCTTGTTTAATATTTTTCAAACCTTTTGCGTTTATTTTTTTACTGGCTAGGGCAAGGTGATTAGGGTTGTTTGATATTTTGCAAATATGCTGCAGCTATTTCTCAAGTTGGCGCGGGCGAGGCAAGTGGGCTTGTTTAATATTTTTCAAACCTTTTGCGGTCATTTTTTTACTGGCTAGGGCAAGGTAAGTAGGCTTGTTTTTATCTCGCTGAACTTCGAGTGCGGATTTTTTTAGGTCTACAAAAGGCTCGATATGGTGCGGTTTGTTTTTAATTGTGCAAACCCGCTGCAAAACGAAAACAAAGAAATTGCGCAAGCGCGGGGAGGGTTTATTTATTATGGATTGCGCCATCGCGGTTAAGGTGAAAAAGTTGAATCTTTTGCGCAAGGAAGTATTTAATAATTTAGGCGCTAAGGATTTTTTCGCGCCTTTCTTTAGGATTATTGGAGCCTTATAAGTTTTTAGTAGATACAGCATTTTTCGCCGGTAAAGTTGGCGTCGGTGGAACGTAAAAAAATAAAATATTAAAATTGGGCGAAGGCTTTTCTTTAAGGGTTTGCAAGCGTGATAGCGGAAGCAATTAATACTGTTTGCCCAATGTTATTAAAAGCCATTGCCGAGAAGCGGCTTTGCGAGATTTATTTGCCGCATTGCCTCGTACGCGCCTATTCCCGCGGAAGTGGACAGATTTAACGACCGCAAATTTGGCGCAAATTGCGGAATTTTTACGCGCTTTTGCGCAAGATCGGCATGGACGCATTCGGGACAGCCGCAGTCTTCTGCGCCGAACATAAGTCCGTCTCCGTACTTGAATTTGGCGTCCCAGTGAGGAACGGATGCTTTTGTGGTAAACAGCCAAATCCTGTCGAGCTTTGGAGCCAAGGCGGACGCTTTAAACGATTCCCAGTCTTTGTGGTGAACTATATCCAACTCATACCAATAGTCCATGCCGCTGCGCTTTAGTTTGGAATCGGTAATAATGAATCCAAGCGGATGGATAAGATGCAGCCTGGCGCCTATTATGGAACACATTCTGCCAATATTTCCCGTATTTTGCGGTATTTTAGGGTTGTGCAAAATTATATGGACCGGCGGATTCGATTCTTTCATCGGAACTCCCTATCTGCGCGCCGACATTGCGCGGCGGGCCTCGCGCATGGCCTCGTTTCTCTTAATATCTTCGCGCTTATCGTAAAGTTTTTTTCCTTTGCATACGGCGATGAGAACTTTTGCCAAACTCTTCTTTAAATAAATTTTTAGGGGTATTATCGCCGCTCCGCCGGAATCCGTGGCGGATTTTAACTTTAATATTTCCTTCTTATGCAGCAGCAGCTTGCGCGGGCGGGCGGGCTTATGGTTGTTTATGTTGCCGAAATCGTATTCGGTTATGTGCGACTGGTACATAAAGGCTTCGCCGTTTTCTATGCGTACAAAGGCGTCGTTTATCTGCGCTCTTCCCGCTCTCAGGCTTTTTATTTCCGTGCCCGTAAGAACCATTCCCGCCTCGAAAGTTTCGCCCACAAAATAGTCGCGACTCGCCTTTCGATTGCGAATCTCAAGAGTGCGCGGGGCTGAATCTTTCTTTGCCATAGCGTTGTGTCCGTTAAAAAAACCGCGTGGAACTCAATCGGTATCCGCGCGGTTCTAAAGCCTTTAATCTGCAAATCCTGTTATTTGCCGAAGCGTATTAGCGGTCTTCAGTCTTTGAAGAATTGTAGAGTTCGTACTGAATGTTGCCCTTGATTATTTCAAGGAGCGCGATGTCTTCAAGCGAAAGTTTTTCCAGGGACTCAACCGTGGGTTTGCTGCCGTACTTGAGCTGCTTCACGCGGCGCGAAACAACATTTATTAAAATGTTGGGATCCGAAATAACTTTCTGTGCCTGTCTTAAATAATCTTCTCTCAAGGTGTCCTCCTTAAAATTTTGAAAGTATAAAGCTATATACTTATTTTTTGAAATCAACATTTTTTTTAACATAGTTTAATTGCAGGAAAAAAAGAATTGCGCCTGGGGTTGTCGGCTGATAGCTTGTTTACATGATTTATGAATGCAAAGTTTGCGGTTACCGTTACGACGAATCCAAGGAATCTGTAAAATTCGCCAGTCTTCCGTCCGATTGGGTGTGCCCCGTGTGCGGAGTGGGCAAGGATATGTTTGCGGCGGTAGAAGATGCATCCGTAAAAGATACTGCGGCTTCATCCGCCGTCCAGGCGGATTCAAGCGGATTGAAAACAGCATCCGATGTGCTCGCGCAAACGATGGCAAACTGGGGTGTGCGTTGGGTCTTAGGAATGGTTGGGCATTCCAATTTGGGAATGGCAGAGGCAATCCGCAGATGTGTCGACGCCGGCAAAATGCGTTATATAGGCATACGCCATGAGGGCGCGGCGGCGTTTGCGTGTTCCGCATACGGCAAATTGACAGCCAAGCCTGCCGCCTGCATTACGATAGCCGGCCCCGGCGCTACGAATTTGATAACGGGTTTGGCGGACGCCCATCTAGACCGCGCACCTGTAATAGCTCTTACCGGGCAGGTCCCCTCTAAAGACATGGGGCTTTACGCTTTTCAGGAGATAGATTTGCTTTCAGCATTTAAAGAAGTTGCCGTAAGCCGCCAGATACTGCAGAGCGGCTCGGATTTCGGCGAACTTATGACGACTGCCTGCCGCAGCGCAATCGCAAACGGCGATGTGTCGCAAATAGCGCTTCCCGACGACATGCAGGTTTTGGACGCCAATGGGAGTTTGCCTTCAAAGCCCGACGGAGCTCTGTTTTCTCCCCCGGTTTTGCCGCCGGATTCAGAAATTTCCAAAGCCGCGTCGATGATTTGCGCGGCGAGCAGGCCGGTAATAATAATGGGCAACGGATGCCGCGCAGCCATTGGATGGGTTATGGAACTTGCGGAAAAGCTCAACTGTCCCGTTATGACAACATACCGCGCAAAAGGATTTGTCGCTGATTCCCATCCGCTTGCGTGCGGAGTCGTCGGCAGAAGCGGAACGCCGGTTTCGGCTAAGTTCATGTCGGAAAGCGATCTCATTATAGGTTTGGGAATGGGCTTTAGCCGGCATTCTGAAATTTCAAAGAACAAGAAAATTTTGCAAATAGACCGCGATCCGCGCGCGATAGGAAGATTGCGCAGGGTCGATTTCGGATTGGTCGGAGACATGGCGGCGTCTCTCGAAAAAATTGTCGGGCAAATATACTACGCCCAGTCCATAAATATGCGCGGCGAAATAGCCGCCCAGTGGGCGGCATGGCGCGAGGAAAAATCGCGCCGCGCCGCAAAGAGTTTGCCCGGGGCTATTTCCCAGGCTGCCGTTTGCGCGGCACTTTCTAAATATGTAGAACCTACCGCTATCGTCAGCGTGGATGTCGGCAATGTCGCATACGCTTTTGGAAGATACTTTGAATGCAAAAACCAGCGCATGTTGCTTTCATGGTATTTGGGGTCGATAGGAGTCGGGCTTCCGTCCGCAATGGGGGCATGGTGCGCAACCCGCGAGGACGGAGAATACGAAGGCAGGCAGGTCGTGGCGGTGGTCGGGGACGGCGGAATAGGTCAGTACCTCGCAGAATGGACAACCGTGGTGAAAAATAATATGGATATAAAATGCGTCGTATTCAACAATTCGGAGCTTGCAAAAATTTCGCTTGAACAGCAAAAGGCAAAGATGGACGTTTGGCAAACGAGCCTGCTGAATCCGAGTTTCGCCGAGTTCTCCAAACTTTGCGGCGGACAGGGCGTGCGCATAGACAATCCAGAAAAACTCGACGGCCAACTTTCTGAGGCTCTGAAAAAGGACGGGCCTGTGATGATTGAGATTATGACAAACCCCGAAATTTAATAAGCTCTGGCATTATGAAATTTCTTCTTTTAACGTTGTTTTCCGCGGTTTTTGCGTGCGTTTCGGCTTGTTCTGGCGTGTCGGAAAAATCCGGCAATCGTGAAAAATCCGCCGATGGGGAATTTGCCTCATATCCGATGGGCGTGTTTCTGCCTCTGAGCGGTTCAAATTCGGATGCGGCCAAAGATGTTTTGAACGGGATGAGGCTTGCCGAGCGCCAATTAAATTCAAGCGGCGGAATCGGCGGCGTAATGCTCTCGTTAATGGTGGAGGATACTTCGCGCAAAGATTACGAGTTCGCGTCGGCTTTTAATTCTATGGCATCAAGCGGCGTAAAAGTCTTTAATTTTGGCTTCGGCAACGAAACAGTTTTTCTGTGCAGGGTTCTGGCAAAAGAGGAAAATATTTTCGTAAACTATCTGAGCTCTTATCCTCCCGTAACTTTGGACTCCGGCAATTCCACGCGCATATTTATAAACGGCGCGCAGCAGGGCGACATTATGGCAAAGGCCGTGGATCGCTCCGACGGCAAGGAAAAACAGCTCGTTTTGATGAACGTTGACAATTTAATCGGCAAGTCAAACGGAGACTATCTTGCGTTCAATTTGAACGTTGGAAAAACCAGACTCTATAAGGACGTTTACGGCGAAGGCGAAACTCGCTTCGGAGTGTTTGGAGAGCAGATTATGCGCCTTTGGTCGCAGTATGTGTTTTACGTCGGCTACGGCAAAGAGCTTCCGGCGTTTTTGTCGAATCTGGGAAAATCGGGATTCAAGGGCAGCGTGGTGGCGGATTGCGGATTTTACTACGCGCCTCCGCCTGCCGTGCCTGACGGCATAAGGTTCTTTCGGGTGGAGACATTGTTTCAGCGCGGCGAGGTTAAAACGGAGCCCTCTTTAGGCTTTCGCCGCGCGTATAAAGCCGAATACGGCAAGGAGCCTACTTGGATGGCCGCGTACGGATACGACAGCGTGATGCTGCTTTCGCGCGCGGCGGCGGGGGCGAAATTTAACCCCAAAGAAATGCGGGCGTTTTTCAGCGGAAAATCGTACGACGGCGCTATCGGAAAAATTTCCTTCGACTCCTCGGGCGACTCCGTTTCGGAGCTCGTGCTTGCGGAGCGAAAATAGCAGATGCTTCCACGCCCGCGCAAATCGCCACGCAGAATAGTCCGGCGCAACGCTTTTTACGCTCCGCTGCTGCCGTATCTTTTGGCTGGAATATTGGCGTTTTCCGCTTGTGCGTGTCTTGAAAGCCTGCGTTCGGCGCGCGAATGCGCGCTTGTATTAGGTTTGTTTCTGTTTGCATTGGGGCTTACGTTTAATTTATTTTTTTGCGATGAACCGGCAACCTGCGCTGCGGAGCCGAAAGGTTTTAAACGGCTGACGTTCGCAAATTGGGCCGGAAAAAATTTATTGTGCGCATTGGGTGTTTTCTTCGTTTGCGCATGGTATTTCTTTGAGCGCGTTCCCGCAAACCCGTATCCGGATTTTACCCCGCGCGAAATAAAAATATCGGCGGTTTTGGACGACGTGTCGCGGGGCGCGAAAAATTCGATATACGGCACTGCAACCATTGTGGGAGCCCCCGCGGGGCTTGGGGACCTCGAGGGCTTGAAAATCTGGTATAGCGTATGGCAAAATACCGCTGGGGTTTCCGAACCTTTGGTTGCGTCTCAAACGGTTTCCTTTGAGGGCGTTTTGGAGGATGTCCGCACATCTCCGCTCAAATCCCGCGGGTGCGGATACGAGAAGTCTGCCGCGTTCGAACGCTATTTGGCTTCGCGCTTTATTTATTTCAAGATGAGCTGCGACGCTTCTGGCGTCAAGGTTGTCGCGCCGGCAAATTGGCGGCACAAATTCTACGATTGGCTGAACGCCTATATGCGCCGCAGCCTTTCGGCCGATTTATTCGGCGTTGACAAACTTTCGTCGGATACGTACGTTGCAATGCTTCTTGGAGATAAAAGCAAACTCACCAAAGAGCAAAAGCAAAGTTTTGCGGATACCGGCACGATGCACGTTTTTGCCATAAGCGGGCTGCATGTGGGATTTGCCGCTATGCTTGTGTATGTTTTTTTGCGCGCCGTAAAAGTCTATTGGAAGTTTCAGCCGTTTATTGCCTTGCCGATATTGTACCTTTACGTTTGCGCGTGCGGGGGAAGGCCGTCGGCAATAAGGGCGTTCGTCATGATAGCCGTATTTTGGCTGGCTATGGTGTCGGGCAGGGGCGTGAAGGCTTTTGCGGCTTTAATTATCGCGGCTACAATAGCGCTTTTAATTAATCCCGCGGATTTGTTCGATGCGGGGTTTGTGCTTTCGTACGCGATAGTGTGTTCGATATTTGTGTACGGACTTCCCCTTTACCGCTTTTTCGAGTCTAAGTATAACCGAAGGTTTCCCCATTACGACCCGACGCGCGCGCAGGCGTTTTGCAAGTGGTTGTTCTCGCTTACAGTGGGAGGGGTTTGCATATCTTTGGGGGCTGCGTTTGCGGCGGCTCCGCTAAGCGCGCATTATTTTTCATATATTTCCACAATGTCCTGGCTTTATTCTCCCGTTTTTGTATTCGGCGCGGGGATTGCCGTGGGGCTCGGGTTCGCGGGATTTCTCCTGCCGAATTTTATCGCGGCTTTTCTCAATTGGATTGCTTGCGCGATTGTTGGATGGATGTCGGCATTCGCGGTCTGGGGGGCGAAAAGTTTTGAGGCCTCTGTGAAAGTGTCGCTGCCAAGTATGGGGATTACGGCGGTTTCGCTTGCGGCGTTTCTGGGTTTGTCTGGATTGTTGGACAACGGCAATCCGCTCTTGCGTTTCGCATTGCCGCCTTTATTGTCGTTGGCGGTAATATTTGCGGCTTCGGCGTTTTGAAATTGTTTATAATATGTCGGTTAACATGGAAATATTTTTTAAGATTTTGCGCGGATTAAAATTTGAACCCGCGGCGGAAAACTTTGTCCGCTCTGCGATTGCCTCCGGTTCCAGATTGGGGGTTGCGTGTTCTGGCGGGGCGGATTCGGTCTTTCTGCTCTTTTGGGTAATGTCTTTGTGCGGCGGAAAAAATTTGAAAAATATCAGGGTGCTGCACTTCAACCACAAGGCGCGCGCCAACGCGGATGTCGACGAGGATTTTGTTCGAGGGTTATGTTCGGAGCTGGGAGTGGAGTTTGTTTTGGGGGCGGCGGAAAGCGCCCCGAAAAAATTTTCCGAGGAAGAATTTAGAAAAATGCGGATGCGCTTTTTCTTGGAAGCTAATTCCAGGCTGAAACTTTCTTGCATTGTCCAAGGGCACCATTGCGGAGACGTCGCCGAAACTTTTCTAATGCGTTTGGCACGCGGCGCAGGCCTTGACGGCCTATGCGCTCCAAGGGCGGTTTCGAGGCTGGGAGGCGCGGTTTTCGCGCGCCCAATGCTGCCGCTGAAAAAGCCGGAGATTGTTTCAGCCCTCAAAGATGCGGGAATTGCGTGGCGCGAGGACGAATCAAACGCCGAATCGAAATTTTTCCGAAATAAAATTCGCAATATTTTAATTCCTCAAATAGAGGGGGTCTCTCCGGGAGATTTTGGAAAATCGGTTTTGCGCTCGCACAAACTGTTGGCTGAAGACGCGGATTTTATCAATTCTGTCCTAGACTCCGAATTGGAATCCGCAAACGGTTCTTGGAGCCGCGGCAGCCCGCTGCGGCTGACCTCAACAATATTGGGCAATCCTGCGCTTTTAAGGCGCGCGCTGATGCGTTTTTTGTCGTCCGGGGGCGTGTTGGAGGCTCTGCGCTCGGGGGCAACCGACGCAATATTGGAAAAAATCTCAAAGCGCGGGACGACTTTTAAAAGCAGCGTAGGCGACGGAGTTTTCTTTTGCTTCGATGCTTTGTCCAAATCGATATCAGTCGAAAGAAATCTCGAAGATTTTGAACTTTCGCTTAAAATTGGCAAAAACGTCCTCCCCGACGGCGGAGTATTGTGCGTGAAAAAAATCCGGCTTTCCGCCGACCGGCTCTGTGCCGTAAAACGCGGGGAAAACGACGACTCAAAACGCGCATACATAGACTTGTCCGCCGTAGGAAATCTGTCGGACGGCTCTCTGTTTGCCAGAAACAAGCGCGCCGGAGACGCATATATCCCTTTGGGCTCAAAATCTAAAAAACGCTTGAAGGACATTTTTATTGCAAAAAAGATTCCTTCCGCGAAACGAAATTCAATCCCGCTTGTCTGTAATAAGCATGGGCGGATTCTCTGGGGGGTCGGTTTGCCGCCTTGCGACGATTTCAAATTGGAGAATTCTTCCGTCGCAATAGAATTGACCTACGCGCCTCCCCAATATTAAATGGCGAATTAAATTTTTTTCAAATGGACAAAAAGAACAACTCGTTAGGTAGGATTCCGAACAAGCCGTATCTTGTTTGGATTATGATTTTCTGCGCGATTATATTCCTGGTAATGCTTCCGCGCGGCGGGGCGTTAAAGGTTCAGAATTTCGACGTACGCAAGCTGATGTCGGCCGCAAACAACGACGAGCTTGTCGAAATATCTATAACCAACGATCCCAACGGAGGCAAAGATTGGTACTCTATCGTAGGCAAAGTAAAAAATCCGCTTTTCGGCAGGGAGGACGCGCCCGCCGACACTCCGCGAACGCTCGATTTTAAATTTGAAGGCAGGGTTACGGACGACATGTACAAGCAGCTATCCGCTCCTACTTCGCCTTGGACTGTGCGCGAAAACCCGGCGGGATCTTTCTGGGGGAACATCCTCACCACCATTCTTCCGGTGCTGCTTATTTTGGGGGTCATTTACTTTATGCTGACGCGCCAAATGAAGGCGTCAGGCAGGATGGGGATGAACTACAGCAAAAGTCCCGCGCGCCTGATGTCGCCTGATAAAAACAAAGTTACGTTTGCGGATGTCGCCGGCTGCGAAGAATCGAAGGAGGAAGTCAGGGAAATTGTGGAATTCTTGAAGAACCCGCAAAAATTCAGGGAAATCGGCGCGCGCATACCAAAGGGAATTTTAATGGTTGGACCTCCCGGGACGGGCAAAACCCTGTTGGCGCGCGCAGTTGCCGGGGAGGCGGACGTGCCTTTCTACACTATAAGCGGTTCGGATTTTGTGGAGTTGTTTGTCGGTGTCGGCGCAGCCCGCGTGCGAGATATGTTTGAGCAGGCGCGCAAGACCGCTCCCTGCCTCGTTTTTATAGACGAAATAGACGCTGTCGGCAGGCAGCGAGGAGCCGGACTGGGTGGCGGAAACGACGAACGCGAGCAGACACTTAATTCTCTCCTTGTCGAAATGGACGGTTTCGACGCGCAAACGGGAATAATAATAATAGCCGCCACAAACCGCCCAGATGTTCTCGACAGCGCGCTTTTGCGCCCGGGAAGATTTGACAGGCAGGTCGTCATAGACCTTCCGGACATTAACGGAAGGGAGGAAATTCTGAAAGTCCACGCCAAAAAGGTAAAGCTTGCCGACGATGTGGATTTGCGGAAAGTCGCGCAGCTTACGGCGGGGTGTTCCGGCGCGGACTTGGCTAATATGCTTAACGAAGGCGCGATAATCGCCGCGCGCAAAAACGAGAAAACCGTAACGATGGCTGACTTGTTCGAGGCGCGCGACAAAGTGTTTTTCGGCCGCGAGCACCGCAGGGTGATGGACAGCGAGGAACGCAGCCTTACAGCGTACCACGAAGCCGGGCATGCGCTCGTGCAGGCTTTGATAGACGACGGCAAAATGCCCGTCCATAAAGTTACGATAATTCCCCGCGGACAAAGCTTGGGTTCTACGATGTTCATTCCCGCAAAGGATATAATGACGCAGACCCGTGGTAAAATGTTGAACCAAATCTGCGCGTCCCTGGGCGGAAGAGTTGCGGAGGAAATAGTGTTTTCCGATATTACCAACGGTGCTTCGGGCGATATTAAATCGGCTACCGCGGTAGCGCGCAAAATGGTTTGCGATTGGGGAATGAGCGAGCTCGGCCCGGTCGCGCTTGGAAACAATCAGGAGCACATATTTCTAGGCAAGGAGTTCGCGCGCGACCAGAATTTCAGCGAGCGCACCGCCGAAATGATAGACGCCCAGATAAAGAAAATTATAGAGGGGCAGCTAGACCGCGCGCGCGATATCCTAAAGTCCAACCGCGACAAACTCGACATGATTGCCAACGAGCTTTTGCTGCGCGAAACAATTGAGGGAGAAGACGTTTATAAAATAGTTCGAGGCGAGTTTACTCCCACGACAAAAGAAGACATAGAGCGGGCTGCAGCAGAAAAGGCCGCCGCGGCTTTGGCGGCTGAGGAAAGGGAAAAGCGCGCGGTCGCTCCGGGAGAGGCTCCAGAATCGCCGTCGCCGCAGACGGTATAAGCGCCGTTGCTGCGTTTTTAAGCCCAACTTGCGCCGCGCGGACAAAACGCGCGGCGCTTTTGCGCGCCCGGGCTTTTAGCGCTAAAGCGGACGTATGCTCCGATAGTTCCCGCCGTAGCTTGAATAGGCGCGCAGGTTGCCGCTGCGGAACCGCCGAACGCGCTTTGAAAAAAAGGTTGATTTTATTGCGCGCGTTCTTAGATTCCGCTAACTGTAAATGGGTGTAGCCGGATGGAATTGTACGGGCGGTTTGCCCAAATTCTCATTGATTTATGGACTGGTTGAACAATTTGTTTTTCGGAACGGGAATAGCGCATTGCATATTTGTATTCTCGATGGTCATAACTGTCGGAGTGGTGCTCGGAAGGATAAAAATCGCCGGCGTAAACATCGGAATAACTTGGGTTCTGTTTGTGGGAATCATAGCCAGCCATTTCGGAATGGGAGTGGAGGCGGGACCTCTTGACTTCCTGAAGGAATTCGGGCTCGTGCTGTTTGTTTATTCGATTGGATTGCAGGTCGGCCCAAGCTTTTTTTCGTCGTTTAAAAAGGCGGGGCTAAAAATGAACAGCGTCGCCATGGCGGTGGTGCTGATGGGAGTTGCCCTGACTTTGGCAATACATTATTTTTCTGGAGTTTCGATGCCGACAATGGTTGGAGTCCTTTCCGGAGCCGTTACAAACACTCCCGGGCTCGGCGCGGCGCAGCAGGCTTATTCGGATATAAAAGGCGCGGGGGAGCCGACAATCGCTTTGGGGTATGCGGTGGCCTATCCGCTGGGGGTAATCGGAGTCATAATGTCTTTCATACTTTTAAAGGCGATTTTTAGAGTGGATTTCAACGGGGAAATGGCGGAGATAAAAAAACGCGAAGGCTTAAAGCCCGGCGCGCAAAGAATGACCCTTTCCGTCGAAAATCCGTCGCTTTACGGACGCCGGATAGAGGATGTTTCGTCTCTGGCGGACCAGCGGTATTTTGTTATTTCGAGGGTTTGCCGCGCCGATGGAAAAATAGAAATCGCCGGCGCCGAAACCATACTTGAAAGCGGCGACAAAGTGCTGGTTGTTTGCGACAATAAAGACGCCGAGTTTATAAAAGCTTTTATCGGCGATAAAATCGAAATGGAATGGCAGAAGCTCGACAGCGAGCTGGAGGCGCGCCGCATAATGATTACCAACCCTGAGATAAACGGCAAGACGCTTGGAAAGCTGGGGTTGTACGGGGGGTTTTCATTCAACATAACGCGCGTCAACCGCGCGGGTATCGACTTGGTTGCGCACGCCGATTTGGAGCTTCAGATGGGCGACCGCGTAACGGCGGTCGGCACCGAGACGGCGATTAAAAATGTCGAGAAAATTTTGGGGAATTCAATGCTGCGCCTGAGGCAGCCCAATCTCATACCGATATTTCTCGGAATTTTCATAGGGGTTTTGGTGGGCAGCATTCCGTTGGCAATCCCAGGAATTCCGCAGCCGATTAAGCTGGGGCTGGCAGGAGGCCCTCTGATTGTGTCGATTCTCATAAGCAGGTTCGGCCCTAAGTTTAAATTGGTAACCTACGCTACCGTTAGCGCAAACCTGATGGTGAGGGAAATTGGAATAGCTTTGTTTCTTGCCGGAGTCGGATTGGGGGCAGGGCAGGATTTCGCGTCTACGGTAATAGACGGCGGCGGCTACAAATGGATAGGATACGGGGCAATAATAACCATAGTTCCGGTTGTGGCCGCGGCGTTTTTGGGGCGGCTTGTTTTTAAGTTCGACTATTTTACGCTTATCGGAATTCTTTCGGGAAGCACGACAAATCCTCCGGCGCTGGCGTATTCAAATGCGACGGCAAACAACGATATGCCGGCGGTCGGATATGCAACGGTTTATCCGCTTACTATGTTTATGAGGGTATTGAGCGCGCAGCTGCTGGTAATTTTTTTCGTGTGAGCGAAATTTCGGATTTTTGAAAAATGGAATCTTTAGTGTTGCTCCGCCAAAACGCGGCGTGGGCTGACATGAGCGGCTTTTGTTTAAACTGTATTTGCTGGTTATTGGCGCTTTTTTTTTTAATAAAAATTCCTAAATTTAGGGTTCGGTACAATTAAAGTCTTGAGCGCGGTTGAGGAATATGCTTTTTTTCCGGTATGCAAAAAAATACAGATATTACGGAAAATAGCGGGTTCTGGTTCCGAGATTTGTCCGCCCTTTTTATCCTTTTTGTAATCCTCTATTAGGGATTAAGCTTTACGCGCCCGCTCGCAAGCCCGGACGAGGGCCGCTACGTTGAAATTCCGCGCGAGATGGTTGCTACCGGAGACTTGGTAACTCCGCGCCTAAACGGAATGCCGTATTTTTACAAGCCGCCGATGTTTTACTGGATGCAGGCTGCTGTAATAAAGACCGTTGGGATAAACAGGGTTTCGGCGCGCGCGGCAAATTCCATTATGGCGGTTTTGGGAATTTGCGCGGCGTACTGCGCGGCGCGGGCGCTTTATGGAAGATCTGCGGGGATTGCGTCGGCTGCAGTTCTGGGGACATCGCTTTTGTACTACGCTTTAGGCCAGATCGTAACGCTTGATATGACGGTATCGGTCTTTATATCAATGGCGCTCTTTTGCTTTATCGTAGCCATAAAACGAAGCGGAATATGGAGGGGGATATTAATCTTGGGATTTTTTATCTTTTGCGCTTTGGCGGTTCTCTCCAAAGGGCTTATCGGATTGCTGATACCTTGCGCTGTGGCATTCTTTTACGGGCTTTCGGTTGGACCGGTTTGCTTCTTCAGAACTTTGAAGCTGTCCGACGTTTGGTGGGTGTCGGCGGGAATAGTCCTGTTTTTTGCGGTTGTGGCGCCTTGGCATATTTTGGCGGCGCTGGCAAATCCCGCCTGCGAAAACGCCGAAGGCATATTCTCAAAAAAATGGGACGGACAGGGCTTTTTTTGGTATTATTTCATCCACGAACACGTCTTGAGATATATAGACGCGGACACAAGCATGCGCAACCAGCCGTTTTGGTTCTTTTTGGTTTTTGCCCCGGTGGGGCTTATTCCTTGGCTGTTCCTCCTGCCGCAATCTGTGGCTGATGCGTTGAAGGGCGGCTGGAAAAATCTGCGCGCAAATAATTCCCCCATGCTGTTTTTCGGGGTTTGGGCGGTTTTTGTGGTGCTGTTTTTCTCTTTTTCAAAGTCAAAGCTCGTCCCTTACATAATCTCAATTTATCCGGCTTTGGCGGTTATTGTAGGCGTCTGGCTGGCCAAGGTATGGAAAAATCCGGCAGAGTTTAAATTGAAACCCGCCGCTTGGCTTTTTATCGCGGGCGGATATTTGCTGAGCGCGGCGCCTGCGGTGATATATTTTGTCCAGCTGCACAAGGGCAAGTTGATAGACCCGCAGGAGGCGGCGATAGTGCTGGCAGTGTTCGGAATATGCATGTTTGCGGCGACGACCTTCGCGCTGGTTCAACTTTTAAAAAATGGAGTTGCGCGCTCTACGATGCTTTCCGTGTTTGCGGCGGTAATTTTGCTGTTCGTCTTTTTCAATCCGTTGGGAGTTTATCTGCAAAGGCCTAGCGCAGAGCCTTTGGCGGCGGAAATTTTGAAGCAGAAAAAGCCCCAAGACATTGTGGTCATAGCGTTTGAATACGGAAAATTTCAGGATTTGCCCGTATGGCTAAACGAAATAACTTACAATTTTGGCGCCCCTCCCGGAGAGCAAGAGTTCGGATATATGCGGGAGGAGGACAAGCACAGGCACAGATTTATAGACGGTGCGGACCGGATAAGAGAATTTGTCGACAAGCGCCGCGGGGCGATATTCATAGCCGTTTCGGAAGGCAACCTTGAGCAGTTCTACAAAGGCGGGTTGACGGAAAAAAAAATAGCCGAAAACGGAATACATAAACTTTTTAAAATAGACGCGAAAAATTAGTAAAAAAAAAAAAAAAAAAAAAACAAAGCGCGAAAATATCTGGCTGAACTTAGGTTTTAACATCGTTGCCCCGAGCATCCTTTTGATAAAGGGCAGAAGCATAGCCGAACGCATCGGATTTTTGCCGGACGGAATAGACGTTTACATATTTGTGGCGGCGCTGGCTTTCCCCATAGTTTACGGGCTGTTCGATCTGGTTTCCCGCGGCAAGTGGAACATATTTTCCATAATAGGCATCGCCAGCGTCTTCTTGACGGGGGGAATCGGGTTGATGAAGCTTTCGAGGGAGTGGATGATTGTCAAGGAAACTTGTGTGCCGCTGATTTTGGGCGCGGCGGTGTTGGCTACCGCGGCAACAAAAAAGCCCCTCGCAAAAATTCTGCTCATGAATGAAGCGGTTTTGGACGTTGGGAAAATCGACGCCGCTTTGGATTCAAAAGGTACCCGTTCCGAATTCGATAAATCCCTCAAAACGGCAACATACATTCTTGCTGCGTCTTTTCTCTTGAGCGGCGTTCTAAATTTCGCGCTTGCTTCATACTTGTTTAAGAGCCCCGCGGGAACTGCCGAATTTAACGCCGAAGTGGGGCGCATGACGGCGCTATCGTTCCCGGTGATAGTTTTGCCGACTATGGTTGTTCTGGTTTTTGCCATGTTCAAACTTTTTTCTTCGATAACCCGTTGCACGGGATTGTCGCTTGAAGATGTCATGCCGGATAAAAAATGAAACTTGTTTTTCGCGCGTTGTTTTTTGCGGCAGCCTGGTCTATCGCGACTTCGGCAGGCGCCGGCGTATTGCGCGATGCGCGCGGAGCGGAGTTTGAATTTTCGTCCCCGCCTAGAGCCGCCACATTGATGCCCGCCGTAACGCAGTCGATTTTCGCGTTGGGCGCGCAAGATTTTCTTTTGGCGGATTCCATATTTTGCATTTACCCCGAAGGCGCAAAAACAAAACCCAAAATCGGCAGCTTTTTAAATCCGGATTATGAAAAAATAGCCGAACTTAAGCCGGATGTCTTTATTCTTCCGATATTGTCGAACGACCGCATAGAATCGCGTTTGAAAAAACTGGGAATAAAATGTTTCTTTCTGCATGCGGAGGGGCTTGAAAATATATCCAAGGATATTGTTTTGCTCGGGGAGCTTTTCGGCAGGAGAGCTGAGGCCGCGCGGATTGCAGGCGATATAAAATCAGCCACAGCAAAAACCGAAGACGGCAGGCGTGCCATGTTCATGTTCGGGAACATGGCGGCGGGGAAGGGATCGTTTATAGGCGGAATTATGGATATTTGCGGCTTGAAAAACTGCTGCGATTCCATCGGCAGGCCTTGGCCTGTTCCATCAAGGGAATTTATCATTGCTGCCAACCCCCAAATTCTATTTGTGGAATTTGCTCAGGAGTCTGACAAGCGCGCGCTGGAAAATTTCTATAAATCCGATCCTGCGTGGAAACATACTGACGCTGTGAAAAACGGGGCTATTTGTTTCATGCCGCGCGATATTGCAACCATTCCGTCGTATCGAATAATAGAAACTATAGAGTTGATTCGGGGCTTTTGCAAAAAAACAAAGTAGGATGCAGTTTGCCCGGTGCGCTTCACTCGCGCCGTTTCCGCATTTGCGGCGGCGCAAATGCGCGGGGCACTGCGGGATTTTAGCGCTTAAAGCCAACTCGGCAAAACAGCTAAATACCGCCGCAAGCTTTCAAAGTTTTTTTATTTTGCGTCCTAAAATCTACTTGAAATATAAAAATTTCTCTATAAGTTAGTGAGTTATGAAAAAATTTTACACGCTTTAACGATTGTACCTTTGGGATGGTTGGCGGCAATAGCGGACGGCGAGACGCCCTATCAAGAAATGGATTACCGCTATATCACCCAAGACGGAACAACGAATTGGAGCGCTGCAAGTTGGGGAATATATCCGGGTGCCAGCGGTGGAGAAGCGGTTGACTACGAGGCAGCAGGTATATCTAAATACCCAAATTCCAATAAAGTAGGCATTCATTTAAACTGGAACCTAAAACAGCTCAATGTGGACGGCGAGTACACCGTTGGCAGAATTTACGCAAACTCGTCAGCCGGAGTTACGCAAGGATCTGACAGCATAATAAATATGCTCGGCACTGCTTCGGGAGGCGCCGACGGCGTGATAAACATAGATACCGACTACATCTATTCTGAAAAAGGCCCCAGCAGTTCCGGCGCCGATTCGGAAACAATGCGCTGGGCAATCTACATCGGCATCGGAAACGAGCACTCGCAATCAAAGTGGAACAACAACCCGGAAGCAAAACTTACTTTCGACGGCGGAACTATCAATATCGACCACCCGTCTGATTCCTCTGTAGCTTCAGGCATAAGATTTTACGGCACAGGAGCCCCGTCAACAGAGTCGGATCTAACCGAGCCTCTGAAAAAGACTATCACCTTTACCGAAACAAACACAATCAACAGTTCCACGGCTCTTATATTTCAGGGCGCAACTGCCGAGACCATATTGGGCGTGGATAATTCCTGCTCGTATGTAACGCTAAATTTAAACGGAACTATATATGTGCGCGAAAATACGACTCCGGACGAAGAAAGGCCTTTTTACGAGTATAAAAATTTAACTTTCAAATCCGATACGGCTCCGACGCCTTATACCGCGCACTACAATATCGGCGGCGTGATAGAGGCTGGAAGCTGGACGATTGAATCCAACCAGCAGATAAACCTGACCAATACCGCATATATAAATTTAAACGGCGGAGAGTTGAGGATGAGCAATTGGAGTACGACGCGGAATTTGGAATTTAATATGGCCGAAGGCGCCGTCTTGTCGGCTAAAAACATTTGGATAGGCGACAAGACGCGATTGAATATTTCCGGCTCCGTTACTACCACCGACGGGACGTTTTATATCTACCAGAACTCCCAGTCCGAAGATTATTCGCGGCTTGTCATCAACAAGGGGACTACTTTTGACATAAAGAGCGACATATGCATAGCGCAATCCACCATTGAAGTCGCCAAGGATGTCGCGGAAGGTTCGTTGATTGTCAGAAGCGGTTCCATCCGTTTGGACAACAACCATGCGACCCTCATTTTGCATTCGTCAAACGCGTTTAAGAAAACGGACAACGGCACGCAGTCTGAAGTTACGGTAAGCTCGCAGCGCGGCAACGGGTATCTGGAGTTGTATGCCGACCAAAGTTTCAGCCATTTCAATTTTGAAAATACCACAATAGCAAGCCACACCAGCGGCATAGATTTCATGACATTGAACTTGTATATAGACAGTTCCGTGGATTTGATAAAACTCGCTTCTTTGTCAAATGGAACGTTGGGCGCCGTTGACGAGACGACTTACCTCAAAAAGAACATGGTAATCGACGGCTTTAGAGAATATCTAATACACATAGATTCCATAAATCACGACGACGATTTGAGCCTTGTGTCCTCAAAAGACGGGGATTGGATTGATTTCAAGTATATTGAAGACACTGTCAACGGCGGTTACTGGCTGTCGGCGACAAACGTTCCGGAACCTGCGGCTTTTGCGGCGGCTTTCGGGGCGCTTGCCCTGGCGTTCGCCGCTTTTAGGCGCAGCAGATAGGAAGGTTTTAATTTTGGCGGGCCCCGAATTTCGGGACCCGCTTTTTTTTTGGAAATTTACCGGCATGCGATTGATTTGTCTTTTGCAATTTCCCAAAAATTTTTGCCTTGTTTGAGGTTCACGATTTATTGCAATTGAATTGAAATTGCGTTTCCGCAAGGCTGCGAAATGCTGGGCGCGCAATTTTTTGTAAAATAAAAAAACAGATGTACAAAAAAAGCTTGAAGATAAGACGAAAAGAGGTTTATTGTTTAGGTATGAAATCGCTTAAATATTTGTTTACTCTTTTGCTATTTTGTGCGGTTATGCCGCTTTTCGCCCAACAGAATAAAGAAGATCCAGTTTCTGTTGTGGATGTTAAATTCAAAAAAATTCAGCAAAGTGAAATCCAGTCGTCCGAAGGTCAATGGACTCGCATTGAGGTCATGCTGCTGATAAACGGAAATCCCGATGAAAACGCAAACAACCAGCAATGGGTGCGCAACATTGATGTAGGGCTAACGCTTGTTTACAGGGATGAAAAAGCCAGAGATAAGAAGTCTCTCGACAATCTTTTGGTTATGAAGTCGAAGGCCCGCTTGTTCGCCTGCAAGGTAAATTCAAAAGTGCCTGTAGTGTTCTATGTGCCCTCTGAAGCTTATTTCGTGTACCGCTTGGCGCAGGACGCGTTTGCTTGGAGTATAGATCTGACTGTCAATGGCACGCCGGTTAAGCTTTCAAAGCATAATTATAAAAAACTTTTGTCGAAGGAAATTTCTTCTTCCAGCAATGTCGTCCAAGTTTTGGAAAATTATAATAAGTTGGTGAGCAAAGCCGCAAACGCAAATGAAGGCGTTCTCATACCCCTTCCTGATTGCCCGTTCAACGTTCAGTGGTACGAGTATTTTAAGAACAGCAATCAAAAAATTCCGACTTACATAAACGATTCCACTAAATAAACGCGCAATTTAGCGTCTTGGGAGCGTCTTTAGACCGCCGCTCCCAAATTTTTTTACGTTTCTGCGCTTAAAATGCAGAAAATGCTTTACTAAGTCTAACGATTAGTATTAATTGCTTGCGATATATCACTCTTATTTCCCCCTAACACTTTTACAATGAGTTCTAAAAATAAGCTTATAATAAACTGCGGAGCTTCGCACGTTAGTGCCGCAGAATTTAGCGTTTCATCTGGGCGTCTTGTTTTGGAAAGCTTTCAGGTGCAAGAGCTGAATTACGACTATTCGTTTCAGGAGAATTGGCTCTCTGCGTTGACGTTCGCATTAAAAACAATGAAAGTTTCGGGCAAAGCTACGATAATTGCGCCCTCGATGCTTTTGTTGACAAAAACCATAAAAATACCGCACGTCGAGCCTGACCGCCGAGCGGAAGTAATCGCCTTTGAGGCCGAGAAAAATATTCCTTATCCGATTGCGGATGTTGCATGGGATTATCAAATTATTTCGGACGACGGAGTTGACACGGAAATATTTCTGACTTCAATGAAGTCTTCGGCTGCGGATGAATTCTGCGCTGCGTTGACTTCCGTTGGAGTGGTTCCCACATCAATCGAGGCTTCGTCCATTTTGGATTATAACACATGGAAGTACTGCGGGTTGGAGAACGACGTTATTATTCTTAATGTCGGGGCAAAGTTCTCCAATATGCTTGTTGCCCGCGAAGACGGAATGTTTGTTCGCAGCATTCCGGTGGGCGGTAATGCGTTGACCCAGCATATTGCAGACTCTATCGGCCGCAATTTTGAAACTTCGGAGGAACTCAAGCGCAGATTTTTCTCCAGTCCCGAGCACTCGGGCAACTCGGGCGCAGAACATTTTACGACTGCCGCAAAGAGCGTTATGCAACGCATAGGCATAGAGCTGAAGCGTTCAATTTTGAATTACCGCCGCACAGGCAGGGTTGCTACTCCAAAGAAAATTTATCTCACGGGGCGCGCTTCGCTTTTGAGCGGTTTTGCGGAATATCTTGCCGAAGACCAGAAGATGAGCGTCGAGTATCTCGATTCTCTGTCGAATGTTTCGGTCAGCCCCAAGGTGAACCAGGCGCTGCTTACGGACAGTTCTTCGCAGGTTAGCGAGTTGGTCGGCGAAGCTGTTAGAATGTTGATGCCCGACGCAATGGGCGTAAATCTTTTGCCGCGCCACATAGTTGAAGAAACGGATTTTGCGCGCAAGCGTCCGCTTATGCTTTTAAGTGCAGTTATTTTGGCTGCGGCTGTGGTTCCGCCGTTCCTGTATATTTCGAAAGCTCTTTTCAGCGAAAAAGATTATTCGGCTAAGTTTATAGAGGCCACTCCTGAGCTTCAGGAGCGTTATGCGCAGCTTCAAGAGAATGAAAAGGTGGTTAAATCTTATACTGAAAAGATCGCCGGGTTGGAAGGGTTGGCCAAGTCAAAGTCGAATTGGATAAATCTTTTCATCGATTTGGAAGCGCGCCTTATGGAACAAAAGGACGTATGGCTCGACAATCTTCGTGTTGTCCGCACGGGAGAAGGCAAAAACCAGAAATATAATCTGGAGCTAACCGGAAGATTATTGATACGCGAATTTAATCCGGACGATCCGACTGCCTACGATCCCAATAAGGCGGTTGAGCGTATAAACAAACTTTTGGCTTCATTTACGAGTTCGTCTTTCATTAAGAAATTTGAAAATGTCAGGACAGACCCGTCAACGCCTAGAATATTGAAGTTCGACTTTACGTTGGTGGTAAACCCCGATAAGCCAATATAATTTTATAACGGGAGAACTCTTAATGAAATACTTTAAAAAATATCCTATCTTCTTTATACTGGTAATATTGCTTTGCGCAGTTTTTGTTGGCGGCACAGCCTACGATGTTTATCTGAACATGCAGAAAAACGACGCCGAGAAAAAGCTCAACAAGGCGATGTCTGATTATCGTACCGCTTTAAGCGAGGATCCGACGCAGGTTGCCATAGATGCGTCTAGCGCGAACATACAGAAACTGAAGGACTATCTTTCCACACTAGAAAAGAGCTTGACGACTGCTGCTACCGACATCTTTAAGCCTTTATCAGGGAAAGAGGGCTACCAATTGGTCGAACAATTGCGCGGCATGGTAAATTCCTGGCGCAGGGACGCTAAAAATCTCGGCATTTCCGTAAGCGACGAAATGGATTTCGGTTTTAAGAAATATGTAGCGCCAAATGCGGAGCCGCCCAAGGCAGAGGCTGTCGAGGCGATTTGGAAGCAGGCGTGCGTGCTTGACTACATAAATAAAAAGTTGTTTGCCTGCAAATCCGAAAAGTCTCCCATGGCGATTATCTCGGTTCAGCGCGAAATTCTTCCTGAGGAGGCCGTAAAAGAGGTTAAAAAGCGCGTATCCAGATTTGCCCGCGCAAAGAAGGACGACACGAAAGGCGACAACTTCAAAATAGAGGACTCGATTACCGCGCGCAAACCCGGAAGTTTGGATACATTGGCGTACAGGTTCATTTTTACGGGCCATACGGATGTTTTGCGCAGATTTTTGAATCAGCTCAAAAACTTTGACGCGATGCTGGTTGTTCGCAGCATAGGGGTAAAGCCCGCCGATATAGTTGCGTTGGAGACTGAAATGGCAATATCAAATGCCAGCCAAGACGGAGGGGCGTTCAGCGCTCTCTTTGGCGACGGCGGAGATGCAAATGCGGCCAACGCAGAAGGGCAGCAGTCTCAAGAACAGACGCAGGACGGCGCAAACGGTGAAAACGCCGCGAACGGCGCGACGGTAACCGCCGAAAACCGCACTCCCGTGGTAACGGACAACATATCCGAATTTACGGTGGTAATTGAATATGTCGAGGTCGTGAAGGATTCTCCCAAACAGGAGAAAAAAGACGAAGCAGACGCAGAAAAAACAACTAACAAGAAATAGCCTCAAGCATTATGAAACATTACGATAAAGTATTTTTTGCTGTTTCTATTTTGGCATTTGGAGCGTCTTGGGCGTACTTTTTTACGATGAAGCCCGAATTGTTGCGCACGCAGGAACGCGTGGACGATTTGCTTCAGCAGAAAGCTGAAGGCGTGCAATGGAAGGAAATAGTGGTACCCCAATTTAAAGCCGAATCCATTGAATGGCCTGAAATTGTCGCGCAGGACGAGGAAGGCAGATGGTTTTTCCAAGTGTTTACTCCGCCCCAAATTTGGGTGGATAACGACGGTAAATTTATAACGGAGTCTCCGTATATAAAAGAGGTTGCGCGCCAGTCGTTCGCGCTTAAGTACGGCGGCGTTTCAAACGAGCCGTATCCGATAAAGTATGCCGGTTTTTTTGGGACTAAAGAAGAGCCTATTGTCCAGTTTGTCAATACCACAAATAAGATGGGTTTTATAGGAAAACTGAACGAGGAAATTATAGTTCCCGAACCAAGCACAGGAAAGCCAATAAACACCGGATTGACGTTGAAGTCGTTTGACAAAAAACAGATAAAAAATCCGGACAATACAATTTCAGACATAGTTACGTTGTTGTTGTTCGACAAGAAGCTCGGCAAGACGATTAAAATAGAATCCGATAAGCCGACTGTATTGGAAGATCAACGCAGGGTATCTTTTGTCTTGCCCGACGGGACCCAATGGCATGTCAAAAAAGCTGGCGAGTCAAAGGAGATCGGCGGCGCGCGCTACGAGGTTAAGTCGATTGATTTCGACAAGAATTTCGCAGTCGTTGAAATGATACCCTCCAACAAGGACGTTGAACCTCAGAAGATGAAATTGTCTCCCGAAGGCATCGTTCCTGCTGACAAGTAAAAAAATGAAAATAAAGCTTTAATTTTCAAAAAAACAGTTACATATATTCTCCAACAAATTACAAATACAGCGATAATTCAATTATGAAAAGATACAGAATCCAGAAACGGGCCGCTACTGCCGCGGCACTCTTGGCATGCGTTTCATTCGCAGGCCTTGCGTACGCGCAGCAAGACAAGACGCAAGAAAAAATCCGCTTGATGGTTACGGCCGTACAAGCTCGTGATGCTGGCGATTTGAATGCTTCAAAACAGGCTCTTGAAGAGCTATTGAAGATTGCCCCAAATGACGAGGGCGTTCAGCGCTTGTTATCCGACGTCAATAAGGATATTGAGCGTCAGCAAAAGGGCGAAGCACCGGTTTTGACGAACAAGGCGGAAGTTAAATCCGCAACCAAGGCCGACGGGGCAGCTAGCGAAGAGGTTGTTGTCGCCGAGGAAACTGTTGTCGTTACGCCTGTTGACGCAGCCGTATCAGAGAGTGTGCGCAAACAGCAGCTTTCAATTATCGCCGCCTACGATCTCATTGACGAAGCATATAGTTTGATGGACGAAGGCAAATGGGACGACGCTACAAAGAAACTTAATTTCGCCAGCGAGAAGATAGTATCCGAAGAATATTCTCCGATGTCCGATGAAGTCCGCGGCGAAATAAAGCGCGCGAAAGCGGTTATGGCAAAAGAACGCGCTAAGATTGCGATGTCTGAAGACAACGTCGCAGACGCGGTCGCGTTTGCCAATGAATATGCGGCGGCTGAAGAGGATGTCAATAAAGGTAAAAGCTTTGTAGAAGTTGTAGAAAAGTTTGAAGACAATCCTTATAATCATACTATAGCGGATGCGAATCCCGATTACGCTTTGCGCCAGGAAAAGGTGTCCGTGTTGTTGGAGAAAGGCCGCAGGCAGTATTTGTACGGCGATTATCAGGGCGCGCGTTCCACATTCCGCCAGATTGAAACATTGGATGCCGATAATATTCAGGCAAAGGCGTACCAGCGCTTGATTTCCGAAAAGCTTGAAGATAGCGGCCGCCTGACTTATCTGGCAACTCGCGAAGCCATGATGGACGAGGTCAATAAAATGTGGCAGCGTCCCCAGGTTTACACCGGCAACAATGTCGGCACAATCGGACAGAAAACGGATTCTGTCGTAGAAGTAAAATTGCGCGATATTATAATTCCCAATGTAAACTTCCCGGATCCCGGAGTTCCGCTTGCACATGCGATAAACACTTTGTCGGCTCTGTCTGTCGATTACGACAAATCTACCGACGGAAAGAAGGGTGTAAATATCGTTTTGTTTGACGCCGGAGAAACAAAGAATGTAGTTTTGTCTTTGCGCGACCTTTCTCTTGGACAAATCCTCGACTGGGTAACCCAGCAGGCTGGATACCAGTATGATATAGAGAAAGACACAATCGTAGTCCGCAAGGCAAACGAAGCCGCAAATGCTTCCATGGATACAATGGACTTCCCGATCACGGGTGCCACTGTTACCCGCATGATTGGTTTTAAAGCTGCAGGCGGCGGCGCTGATAGCAGCGACCCGTTCGGCGGCGGCGGCGGCGGCGGCGGCGGCGAAAACAAAGAAGAACCCATCAAGCAGTTCCTCATCAAAGCGGGCGTTGAATTTGGTCCCGGTGCAAGTCTGGCATTCGACGGTACAAAACTTTGGGTAACAAACTCTCGCCGCAACCTTGACAAGGTTCGCAATATTCTCTTGCGCTACAATGAAATCAAACAGGTTGAAATTGAAGCGAAGTTTATGGAAGTCAACCAAGGCGCTCTCAAGGAACTTGGCTTTAACTGGAATATCTACAATATGGGTGCTGACGGCAAAACAAAGAATGTTTTGTTCGCGACAAACAACCGCACACTCAGCCAAACTACATCTGATGTTCAAGCTGGATCGCTGCCTATCACAATTATGCAGCCGGCTTCTGAAGTTCAGCCTGGTGCGGATAATCCGTACACAGTCAGCCAGGTAATTCCGTCATTGCCTTCTACTATCAATTTGGGCACGGGAGCTACAAGTGCCACAGATACTCTGTTGGGTGTCATTAACGGTTACAATGTAGATCTCGTGGTTTCGGCTCTCGAACAGAAAACGGGTTCCGACATGCTCTGCGCCCCGAAGGTAACTGTTATCTCCGGCGTTACCGCAACAATCACAGTATCGCAACAGATGCGCTATCCTGAAACCTGGGGCGACGTTCAATCTAACGTTGGTACTTCTTCGTCTAGCCAAGGAGGCAGCTCGGCTGGTGTTACTATTACTCCCGGTACTCCGCAAGACTTCACGACAACCGACGTCGGTGTCGTAATGACTGTTACCCCGAATGTTGAAGAAGACGGTTCCATCAACCTTGTCCTCAATCCGAAGGTTACGGAATTTGAAGGATTCATGGAATACGGCGGTGTTGCTGTCGCTCTTTCGGCGGGGACAATCGTTACAGTTCCGTCCGGCTTTATTCAACCGGTATTCTCAGTCCGCGAAGTTAATACTACGGTTACCGTATTCGACGGAGCAACGGTTGTTATGGGCGGTTTGGTCCGCGAAGAAGTTCGCAGCGTAAACGACCAAGTCCCGATTCTCGGCGATATACCGCTTATCGGACGCCTTTTCAAATCTAAGGGTGAATCGCGCCAAAAGAGGAATCTGTTGATATTTGTTACTGCAAACAGAATCTCCCCCGGAGGCAGCGTTGGCCGCGAACAATTCCAAGAAATGCGTCCCGGCAGCGTATTCCAGAACCCGATTATTGTATCTCCCGGTGGAGCAGTACAGCGTGTTCTCGAAGACGAAGCTGCGCCATCCACAAAGTAGCAATACGCAAAATTTACAAAAGGCACCTGTTTTCAGGTGCCTTTTTTTTGGGGTCAACATCAAAGGTTGTGGAATAGGTTGATTTTTTAGATTTGTTTTTCATAGTTTCACTCCACATTCTAGGAGGACTCTCAAGCGGTAATTTTTAAAGTTTCGATAGCTGTAAGCTCGTCTTTGCATTAGCTTCATCTTGCGGTGGAAGCCTTCCGTAATTCCGTTGTTTTTCGTAAACCTCCACATTCTGATTATTGGCGCAAACCATTCGCTTATCGTTTCCGCCAATTTCCCAAACTCTGTTGACGCCTCGTATCCCACCACTTTCATCATTTCCTTTAACTTCTTTATGTTATCCCTGCATTGCTTTGCCGTCTGGCTCTTTTTGTTTAGCAGCTCGCATAATCTCTCCTTAAATTCGTACGCTAGCTTCATTGCCGGATTTTCCTTGAAAAAACTTTTAAGCCGCTCTTTATCTTGCGGCTTTAACCTGTCTTTTCTTTTCCGCAAAGGATAAGTAATCTTTCTATTCCACTTCACTTCTTCCTGCATCCCCCTTGCAAAATTCCATAAAACGATAAAGCACTAGCCGTATCACATGGAACCTGTCGGCTACAATCTTCGCATTTGGGAAGCATCTTCTTGCAATGCTTCGATACCCGCTTGATAAGTCCATGCAGACGACCTTCACATTATCCCTGCCTTTGTACGACATTAGCGTGCTTTCTATATCGCTATGTCTCTTCCCTTTAATAACATCGTATACCTTGTGATGCGTTAAGTCGGCAATGGTCGTCGCAAACTTGTATCCCTTGTGGATTGCGTGTTAGTCTATGCCTATAATTTCAGGACAAGGATAGTTGATTTGCTCTTTGAGCTTTTGCTCGTACCTACTGTGGATTGCCCGCTCAACCGTGCTTGCAGATATGCGGTAAATCCGGGCAATAGCCTTATTGCAAACATTGTGATTGTATTCACTTACGAGCCTGTTTTTGAACCTCGCCGAGTGATGAGCGTACTCAAGCCTTTCGCGAAAGATCCTGCCGCAATCGAGACACTTGTAACGCTTGCATTTTACCTTGAGATGGTAAATAGCTTCGTTTTCAGAGATGTGCTTAATATAACGCCAGTAGGAATCGTAATGAATCAAACGATGCGAGCCGCATAAGCAGTCGGGTATACCCGACTGCTTATGCTCAACTTCCGCAAGCGAAAAGTCTTGACCAACTCTTACCGTCCTGAGTATCTTATAACCCTTGATTAACACATGGGGTATTGTAGAACATTTTTTGTTCTCTTTGCCCTCCTTCTCTTTATCCATTCCACCATCTTTGACGTAGAACGGGTTTATTTATTAAAACGGGTTGGTTTGATAATTTTGGTTAATTGTAAAAATTTGCTTAGGGTTGACGTCCGAAATAATGTTGGTACGGAAAATGGCGCCGCCGGGAATTTAGAATTATATTTTGTCGTACTTTGGGGAAACTATGGTATTTAAACTTTGGAGAGGAATAATTGGGACGGATATCCTTCCGTATAAAAAAGAGGGGATATTTAGGAAAAATTTCTATCGGATATCGGAGGTGTGGCGAATATTCGGATTCTATTGGCAGTGGCTCCCAAAATTTGTGTAATTAAAATATAATATCTGCAATATGACATTTTATTTATCGTCGTTTTACGGTACATGATTTAAGCATAATTAACACGCTTACACATTTACTTTTGTGTACTCAATTATTCGGGGCGCATGCGCAAATGAACGCAAGCCTATTTGGTGCAAAACTACATGTCTCTAGAGAGTGGTGAGTATGTGCGCAAACATATATAAGCTATTTAAAACCTTACAAAAAAAAGCGGCGGTAAAATACTTCCGCCGCTTTTTCTAGATTGCATTAGGCGATAAATTCCTTCTTGTAATCGTACAACGAACATAGGTATTTGTCGGCTTCTGGACAGTCTGCGAACCTCATTTCGGCGGGCAGATAAGTAATTTCTCTGTCTGGTTGCGTTAACGCCACCATTCCAAGCAAAGCCATTTCGGTAAACGGAGCGGAATAATTGAAGTTTGATCCTGCTTGTTTCCCCGCAAGACAACAGCGCGCCCATTCCAAATGCGCATTGCCGGGAGCGCATGAACGCTCAAGAGTGGGTTGGGGGAAGACTCCGGCTTTTTTGAGTTCTACCATCCTTTTACGGGGATATATGATAGAATTCATTCCATAGCAATCGGTATAAAGAGTTTCTTTTGTGCCTACGATAAACGTGCCGTTTGAATTGCGCGGATCTTTTAAAAAGGCTTCATCCACTCTCTTTATATTTTTTGGTCGTCTGCCTCCGTCAAACCAGTGCAAGCGTATTTTTCCGCCGACTCCGCGGCGATTTTCAAAAGTCATGGTAGTGGATGCTTCCTTCGGCCAGCTATAATCGTTGAATTTGGACGAATTGCCGACAATTTTTACGGGATAGCCAAGGTCAAAAGCGGCGTTTGACGGATCCAGAAGGTGGCAAGCCATGTCGCCTTCAGCTCCGGTTCCGTAATTGCGCAAGCCTCTCCAGTTCCATGGAGTGTAAACTTTATTGTATTCTTGGAATGGGGCGACTCCAAGCCATAGGTTATGGTCGTAGTATGAAGGCACCGGTTCCGCCGGAGGAACCGGAAGGTCTCCTTGCGGCCACAGCGGCCTGTCGGTCCAACTATATATATCTTCTATTTGTCCGAGTATTCCGGCGTCGTACCATTCGCGGATTTGCCTCCACCCTTCCATTGTGTGCCCTTGGTTGCCCATCTGCGTTATTACGCCGGCTTTATTGGCTAGCTTCTGCATTTGGCGGCACTCCCATATTGTACGGGCGAGCGGCTTTTGGCAGAATACGTGCTTGCCTTTTGCAAACGCCCATGTTGCTATGGGATAGTGCATGTGGTCGGGAGTTGAAATTATTACGCCGTCTATTTGCTTGTCCATTTTGTCCAGCAGTACGCGGAAGTCGCGGAAACGCGGCACGGAAGGCATTTTTTTATAGTGGACAGATGCCCGGTTGTCGTCGACATCGCAAAAGGCGACTATATTTACTTCGGGGGCTTTCCCTATGTTGTCCATAGCTTGGCCGCCAATACCGCCGACACCTATAAGCGCGACGTTGAGTTTTGAGTTGGGGGATGCCTGTTTGCCTATTACCCATGTCGGCAGAACCATTAGAGAGCCTGCCGCTCCTGCACCCTTTAAAAATTGTCTGCGAGAAATCATATATATTGTCCTTTGCTTTATTTAGTTAACTGGTTTCCATAAATAATGACGTCGCCTAGCTTTGCAAGGGAGATTTCCTTTTTTTGACTCTAAAAGTCAATCCGGTGCAAACAATGAAAATATTCTGGACACCAAGGACGCAAAAAAATCCCGAAAACTATTCAAGCTTTCGGGATTTCTTCCTTAATTTGAATTTTATAGGCCGACCGAGATTCGAACTCGGAACCAATTGCTTAAAAGGCAACTGCTCTACCGTTGAGCTATCGGCCCAAAAATTAAATTAAGTTGGAAAATCTAGTAGGAGTTGGATGTATGGCAAGCTTTTTTTTGATAAAATTCACCCATTCAACAGCAAACTGTTATTAATACGCCAAAACCGACGGAACTATCGTTGACAGCAGATTTAGAATGGCGCATGTGAGAACCGCGGCGGCGATGTCATCAGCCACGCAGCCGAGGCCCCCGTCGAGATTTTGAAGCGAATTTATAAATACGGGTTTTTTTATGTCGAGAAATCTGAAAACCGCAAATCCCAGTATTATTCCTAGCGCACTGTATCCGCCGGACATTATCGGCAGGAAGCAAAACGGCATGGCGACAAATTCGTCCAATATGATTTTTCCGGGATCTCGCATTTTAAGGTGCCGTTCGGCGGCGTCGCATATTCCGGTTGCAAGATACGCCAGCAGTACGGCAAATACAAAGTATCTGCCCAACCCTATTCCGTCGAAAAGCAGGGCGTAGAACAACAAGCCCGCCGCCGAGCCCCATGTTCCCGGAGCTTTTAAATCGCCTAGCCCCCAGAGTGTGGCCAACGAAACCGAAATATTTTTCGGCAGGGCCGAAGCCCACGGATAGAGTCTTTTTCTGGTTGTCATGATTCGGAATACTTTAGGGGTTTTACTTCAGCAAGTACGAATATCTGGAACCGTAGGAATATCCTGACAATATGGAAAGAATTGTTGAAATTATAAGAGTTGCTATTCCGCTGTAAAAAGCGAAATTGAAAAATAGCGAATTTCCCGCGCCGAAATCGATGTCCAGCGAATGCGCGCAAAGAATGGCGCCTATCGAATACATCTGAAACGCCGCCTTGTATTTGCCCAGAGTCTCGGCGGCCATTACGATTCCCTCTTTCGACGCCAGCATTCTGATTCCGCTGACATAAAATTCGCGGGTTATCGAAATTATCGCGCAAAAAAGCGCGGGGATTGTAAACCAACTGTAAAGGTTGAAAGCAAACAGCGTCATAAACATAGACACCACCATAATTTTGTCGCTGAGAGCGTCCATGAATTTGCCGAATGTTGTAACTATGTTGCATTTTCGGGCTATATAGCCGTCAAACCAGTCCGTCGCTCCCGCGGCACAGTATATCACAAAAGAGGCCAGCGCAAAAAAACGTATGTCGGCGCAAAGAAGTACTACCGCCACAAACGTCATTATTACGCGCAATACTGTCAATAGATTAGGTAAATTCATTTGTTAAAAAAGTGTTGCTAGAAATCGCTTTTTTACAAGACTAATTCTCATTGGAAAAATTTTTTATGGCGCAAGGCAAAAAAATAGCTATTTATCCCGGAACTTTCGATCCGGTTACCAACGGACATTTAGACGTGCTAAAACGCGCCTCTCCGATGTTCGATGAAGTTGTCGTGGCGGTTGCGCCAAATGCGGGCAAAGGGCCGCTGTTTGATTTTCAGACGCGCGTGCGCCTATTTAAAGAAAATGTTGCAGATATGCCCAATGTAGATGTGTGCGCCTTTGACGGGCTTACCGTTGACTTCGCCAAAAAAGTTGGAGCCATTGCCATAATCCGCGGACTCCGCGCCGTTTCGGACTTTGAATTCGAGTTTCAGCTGGCGCAAATGAACAGGCATTTGGACGGCGGAGTGGAAACCATATTTTTGATGCCGTCGCACAAATATTTTTATATAAGTTCGACGCTTATAAAACAGGTCGCCACATACGCTCCTGAAAGAATAGCCGATTTCGTTCCCCAAAATGTTTTGGCGCACATGCAAAACGGTCTCAAATAAGCTCCATCCAACCCGCGTCGCGCGCGGGAGCGCCGCTTTCAGAAAAAGATTGAAACTGGCAAAATATCCGACAATCTATATTATTTAAGAATGTGTTACAAAAATGGGTTTTAATCTCAAAAGGATACTTAAGGCGCTCCTGTTTTCCACCAGCGAGCCTCTTACTATCAAAGATGTGCAGGCGGTGATTTCGCGCTACCACGCCGAACAGGAAGCATTGGCAAAAAAGGCAGCTTCTGCCTCGAGGAATTCTGCCGAGGGCGAAATGGACGATCTTTCCGAGCCTCTCGCCGATGGGGGGCAGTCGGTTATAGAAGATATAATAGTTCAAGTTCCCACATTGCTTACCGCCACGCAAATTCGCGAGGCTATGGAAGAAATAGCTGGAGATTTGGATGAAAGCGGCGAAGTCTATAGGCTAGTTCAAAGTTCGTCCGGATTTAAGCTTGTAATATCAAAAGAATACGCGGAATGGGTGCGCTTATTGCGCGACGATCCGCGCCCGCAAAGGCTTTCAAGGGCGGCGTTGGAAACTTTGGCAATCATCGCATACCGCCAGCCGGTTACGCGCGCTGAAATAGAGGCGATTCGCGGAGTGAATGCGGACGGCGCAATATCGAGGCTGACCGAAAAGGAATTGATTTTTATAAGCGGCAGGGCCGATCTCCCGGGAAGGCCGCTTCAGTATTCAACAACGCAGAATTTTCTGGATTACATAGGAGTAAATTCCCTGGAGGAACTTCCCGCTTCCGACGTGCTGAGCCCCAACCAGATATCGGAGTGGATAAAGCGCGCGAGTTCTCCTGCCGAAATAAAAGATAAGGAAATGGGGTTGCCGCAGGAAGAATCTCTGGAATCGGGCGCGGACGGTTCCAGTTCCGGATTGGACTCGGAATACAGCGCGCAGGCGGAAGCGTCGGAACGCGCGCAAACGCCTTCCGACAGGAAAATAGAATCCGATTTCGGAGATGTGCCGCGCGAAGTCGAGGTGCCAGCGGGCGCTTCGCATTTTCCGTATGACGGCGCCGAAAGCGCAGGAAGCCAAGAAGAATTTGAACCCGCTCCGGACGACGGCGGGGAACACGACGGGGAAACCCCTAAAGACAAGGCGGAAATCTGATGGACAAAGACGCTATAAGAAAAGAAATAGATTCAATAGATACAAAAATTCTCGATTTGCTTACAACGCGCATAGCCTGCGCCAAAGAAATCGGAAAAATGAAGTCCGAAAAGGGCGAAGCAATTTACGTGCCCAGCCGCGAAAAACAGGTGTTTGAAAACCTCATGGAAAAAAACAGCGGCCGGATTGAGGAATCCGCGCTCAAGGCCATTTATCGCGAAATCATATCAGCGTCGATTTCCGCTGAAAAGAAATTGATGGTCAGTTATCTCGGCCCGAAATCCACGTTTACGCAGCAGGCGGCGATGAAAAACTTCGGTTCCAGCGTAAACTACCGCGCCATGCCGTCCATCCCCGACGTGTTTGCCTCCGTAGCCGACGCCGAAGCCGATTACGGCGTGATTCCAATTGAAAACTCCACGGAAGGCGCGGTATTCCACTCCATGGATATGCTCGCCGAAAGCAGCCTTTTTATAGTCGGACAGGTATATATGCCTATAGAGCATTGCCTGATTTCAAGAGGCAAACTAGAGGAAATACGCAAAGTGTGTTCCAAAGACCAGGCGATAGGCCAGTGCAGGGAGTGGTTGCGCAGGCATATACCGAATGTAGAAATCGAATATGTTGAAAGTACGGCGCTGGCTGTGCAGATGGCGGTGGACAATCCTGAAATCGCCGCGGTCGGCAGCTCCATAGCCGCAGACGAATACGGGCTCCCCATTCTGGAACGGGGAATTCAAGACAAAAAAAACAACCAGACGCGTTTTCTTGTAATCGGGAAAAAATCAACGCCTAAAACGGCCGGTGTGAAATACAAGACCAGCCTTGTGATTTCGGTGAACGATCGTCCCGGAGCTCTATACGATGTTCTTCTTCCGTTTAACAGGATGAATATAAACCTTACGCGCATCGAATCGCGCCCGAGCCGTAAAAAAGCTTGGGATTATTATTTCTTCATAGATTTTGAAGGCCATTGGGACGACGAGAATGTGCAAGTGGCGGTGTCGGAGTTAAAGCGCGTTCTGCCTATGATAAAATGGCTTGGAAGCTATCCAATGTAATTTATTTTTTTTTTCGGTGCCGGAGAAATTAAAAATACGCGTCGTTCCGAATGCTCCGAAGTCGCGTTGTGTCGGAGAGTATGGAGACGGTGTGAAGGTGAAAATCGCCGCTCCTGCCATGGACGGCAAAGCAAACGCGGAGCTGGTAAAATATTTGGCCAAGGCTTTGGGCGTATCCAGAGCCTGCGTGAGAATCGTCAGCGGGGAAACTTCCAGGGATAAACTTGTTGAAATATCTGGCGCGGAGGGCGCAAAGGATGTTCTGCTCTCGCATTCCAAAGAATAGCAGCTTTGTGGCGACGGGATATCAGGCTGTGAAATTAAGAGGGCATGGCGGAATATTTTTTTGTAATGGCGGAGCATTTTACAGTTTGGTTTGAAAACCTGCAAACAGGGCTAAAAGTTAGCTCAGCAAAATTTTTTTAACTGCCAGCGATTTTGCCGGTTGGTTTGTAAAAGCGTTCCGCGCAAATATTGGAGCATGGCTTTCTTTCGCCCCAACCGCTGGAGCATGGGTTTGCGCCAGGCAAAGGTTGGCGGTTTGCTTGTTGGCTGTCGATTTCAAACGTTTATAGCGCATTTTTTATAATTTGCGCATTCTGCATTTACAGCTTTTTAAATATTGCAAAAAGCTCTTATCTTCCGCCAAAAAATTTTACCGATATGAAATCTATAAGCGAAGCCGCAAGGCGCGATTTTGTGGCCTTGTGGAAATCGACAATCTCGCCGCTTTTTAAAATCAAATCGATTTTGTTATCGTCGGATGCGAATCCCGCTCCGTCCGACCCGACTGTATTGGCGACTATGGCGTCCAAATTCTTGCTCTTCATCTTTTCCTCCGCGTAACGCATTACATTCTGCGTTTCTGCGGCGAAGCCGACGAGAATTTGCGACTTTTTCTTGAGGGACAAAGTCTTCAATATGTCGGGTGTGGGTTCTAGCTGTGGGTTGAAATCTATCTTGTCTTTTTTTGTCTTTTGCGCAGAGTAAGCTTTGGGGCGGACGTCGCTTACTGCCGCCGACATAATCAGTATGTCCGTGTCCGGGAAAAATTTTTCGCAAGCGGCAAGCATGTCTTCGGCGCTTACTACGCGCACAGTCTTGCCCCCTTCCAAGTCCGGGAGCGACGACGGGCCTAATACGAGAGTAACGTCCCAGCCTTTGGCTTTGGCGGCGTTGGCTATATTCCAACCCATCTTTCCTGACGACGGATTGCTGATAAATCGGACCGGATCAAAGTGTTCGCGGGTGGGGCCGGCCGTAACAAGGCATTTTATCGTTTTCATATTGTTGCGGAACTTTATCCAAATTTTTCAGGGCGGACGAATATTGCTAAATGCGGAGTTTAAGTTTTTTTATTTTGCGCATCGATGATTGCACATGAGCCGGTTAATGCAACCATTATGTTGCGGATGGAACGGCTTTGAATGCGAAAATTTCGGCGAAGTCTCTTTTTGCTTGAGCGGATTTGGGGAAATCGGATATTTTTTATGTTTATTACGCTTTATCGTGACGGCAGAAAAATCAAAAGTTGCGTTCATATCCGTAATGGCGGCTGTGGCGCTTGTTTCAATGAAAATGGCCGTGGGAATCCTCACGGGCAGTCTGGGTATTTTGTCCGAAGCGCTGCATTCGGCCCTCGATTTTCTTGCGGCTTTCATAACGTGGGTTTCGGTAAAGCTCTCCGACAAGCCGGCGGACTCCGACCATAATTACGGGCACGGAAAAATTGAAAATTTTTCGGCGCTATTGGAGGCTTTGCTGCTTTTGATAACTTGCGGTTGGATTATTTACGAGGCGTTTTCGCGCTTGCTTTCGGGGAATACGCATATAGACATTGGCGTATGGAGCTATGTTGTCGTAATCGCCTCAATAGCCATAGATTCTTGGCGCTCCCGCGCTCTGATGCGCGCGGCAAAAAAATATAAAAGCCAAGCCCTTGAAGCCGACGCCATTCATTTTTCGACGGATATTCTCAGTTCCGCCGTAGTGCTCCTGGGCTTGATTTGCGCGGATTTCGGGTATTATTCTGCGGACTCTGTGGCTGCGCTGGGGGTAGCTTTAATTGTTATATGGGTTTCTTTGCGCCTATCAATGCGCGCGGTAAACTCCCTTCTGGACAAGGCTCCTGAAGGCCTTCATGAAGACGTCGCCAAAATGATTTCTGGCGTGGAAGGGGTCGTGCGCCTTCATGATTTGCGGGTTCGCAGCATAGGGCCGGAATATGAGATAGATGTAAATGTACATGTAAATCCGAGCCTTTCCCTCGTCGACGCCCACGACATTTCAGAGCGCGTGGAGTGTGCCGTGCGCCGCAAATTGGGCAAAGTTATTATAAATGTGCATGTGGAGCCCGATTCCCGCGGCTGATTGGATCTTCTAGAATACTTATTTTGTGGAAAATGAAAAAAATGAAAAAAAACGAAAAAATATATTGACGAAATCCTATAAATAGAATGTATTCGGAACTTCAAATTTCAAATTTGGCCAGATAGCTCAGTTGGTAGAGCGGAGGACTGAAAATCCTTGTGTCCCTGGTTCGATTCCTGGTCTGGCCACCATTTTTAAAGACTTCGCCGTCTCGCATGGCGAAGTCTAATTTTTGGGTCAATACCAAAGGTTGTGGAATAGGTTGATTTTTTGGGTCAATACCAAAGGTTGTGGAATAGGTTGATTTTTTAGATTTGCCTTTCATAGATTCACCCCGCATTCTACAAGTACTCTCAAGCGGTAATTTTCAAAGTTTCTGTATCCATAGGCTCTGCGTTG
>CALXLN010000001.1 GCA_944389215.1 uncultured Opitutales bacterium | reverse complement strand
CGCGCGTATTTCTCCACAACTTCGGCGCGTTGGAATGCGGAAAGCCCGCTATGGTGGAAAGCCACTCTCCTGCGCATCATATGCGAAAGTTCCTTGCCTGCGGCCTCCGATATCCTTCGGGGAAGGGTCAAAAAGTTTTCGCACGGCAGTTCAGATGCGAGAGTTCTGGCGATTGATTCCGCTTCGGCGCGGCGCGGCGCGAAGATTAGAAGCGGCGCCATATCCGCTTCGACAATTCGTTGGGCTAGTCTCGCCCATGCGCTTCTCAGGCCGCGCGCCCGAACTTCCGGCAGCGCGGTGGAGATGATTTCCTCGAGCGGAACGGCCCGGGTGTTGTGCGAAACCAGCGCGGCGCGGCGCCCGAGTCGCTTTAGCCAGGCGAGCACGTCCGAAGTGTTTTCCACGCTTCCGCTCATAAGCAGAAGTCGGGTCTGGGGCGGAGACATTGCTATCGCCAACTCGTAGTTCGGGCCGCGCAGAGGGTCCGCGAGCAGCTGGTATTCGTCTATTACCAATAAGTCTGGAAAATTTTTCGAAAAGAGCCGCTGCTTTTGCGTTTCTAAAGTTGCGACAACAAGAGGGGCGTCTGTGTCGGAAGAATAGTCGCCAGTAGCTATTCCAACCCTCCAGCCTCTCGATTTCCATTGGCTATATTTGTCGTTGGCAAGCGCCCGCGTAGGCACTGTGTAAACAGCCCGCCCCTTAAAACCGCCTTCGAAAAACATTTCAAAGACAAAAGTCTTTCCCGCGCCAGTAGGGGCGTGCAGAACAACGTCTTCCCCGTTTCGCAAGCGCCTTATAGCTTCCGCCTGCCAGAAATCCGGGATGCGCACCGACTGTCCAAAGCCGTTCATTTTAGTGTAGGGGAATTTTTTGCTGCGCGCTACGAGCGGATTAAAATATTGTTTATTTCCGCAATGTAAAGTTTGTGCAACGGATCGGAAGCGTACCACTTCTTTAAAGGTTCTGCGTCTAAAAACGCCGATTCTGACAACATTTGCGAATACAAGACGGAACAGTCAAAAATAAGTTTCGCTTCTTCGTAGGCGGGATTTCCAAATTCTGTAAAGAAAGCAGTCAATCCGGATTCCGCAACTTTGTCGCAGTCTCTTCCGGATTTTGACCCGAATATCCCAAGGGCTTTTTTATATTCCCCTCCGAAAAACGAGAGCGAAAAGTTCTTGCGCGCCTCCACAAATTCAAATGTGTACCGCGTGGGCCTTATGACCACGATTGCGACGGGCTTATTCCACATAAACCCAATGCCTCCCCAACTTGCGGTCATAGAATTGAATTTTTCAGGCGAGCCAGAGCTAATTAGCATCCAATCTTGTCCTATCAATTTGACGGGGTTTTCGGGAATATCGGACGGGGATATTTTCTTGAACATATTTTTTCTTTCTGAGAAGCATTTGTTTGTGCGCCGGCAGTATAAATGCCACGGCAAAAATCCGCGGATGGCTGGGATTTTTTATGGAATCGCGCATTGGCGCGCGTAGGACCGGCTGGGCCTCCGAGCGAAAACGCGCCTATATTATTGCGCAATCTAAATCCGATAAGGGCGGGGCTGTCAACTGCATTGAGAAAAAAAGCTTTACAAATTTTGTCGATTATATGTTATGGGTCGAGTTAATTGAGTTAACCCTCTAAAACATATATTATGTCAGATATAGAACAAAGAGTAAAAGAAATCATCGTTAACCAGCTCAACGTAAATGAAGAGCAAATCACCCCCGAGGCCAGCTTTATAGATGACCTCGGTGCCGATTCACTCGACACTGTTGAACTGATTATGGCTTTCGAAGACGAATTCAAGGATCAGATGGGCGGAAGCGAAATTCCCGAGTCTGACGCCGAAAAACTGACGACTGTCGGCAAAGTCATCGAGTATATCGAAGAAAAGTCCAAGAAATAAACCGGTTTTTCGAAAAGAATTTGCCGACCCGTTTTTTAGCAGAATTTTGCTTTGAACGGGTCGTTTTTTTTGAAGGTTCGGCTTGTCCGAAATAGTTTTGGGCGGAAATTGATTTTGTCCGCCTAAAAAAATCTAGAACCTTTAGGAAATAGACTTGGGCCGCATGCAGGCTGCTCAAATGAATTTCCCGAATATTATAGGATAAAAAGATGTCTAAAGAACGCATAGTAATAACTGGAATCGGTGTAATTTCGCCTTTTGGCGACGGAGTAGCCCCATTTTGGGACGCCCTAATCCACGGGAAAAACGGCATAGGAAAAGTTTCGCTTTTCGATGCATCCGAACTCAACTGCCAGGTTGCCGCGGAGTGCAAGAATTTTGACGCGACCAAATATATGGACCCTAAAGAGGTAAAGCGCAGCGACCGCTACACTCACTTTGCGGTGGCTGCCGCCAAACTGGCGATGCAGGACGCGGGTTTAAACGAATCCAATCTAATTCCCGAACGCTTTGGCGTTTTAATAGGTTCCGGAGTCGGCGGAATGGATACGATAGAGACGCAGGCGCGCGCGTTTATCGAGCGCGGGCCGCGCAGGGTTTCGCCGTTTATGATTCCCAATCTATTGGCGAATATGTCTTCTGGCGTCGTAGCGATAGCGCTTGGCGCCAAAGGGGTAAATTTCAGCGTAGTTAGCGCGTGCGCCACCGGAACCCATGCAATCGGAGAGGCGTTGCTGCACTTGCAGGCGGGGCGCGAAGACGTGATTCTTGCAGGAGGCAGCGAAGCCGCTGTAACGCCGCTTGCTTTTGCCGGATTCTGCGCAATGAAAGCAATGGCTACGAACTTTAACGACGAGCCCCAGCGCGCGTCGAGGCCTTTTGACGCCGACCGCTGCGGATTTGTCATGGGTGAGGGCGCCGGCGTAATAGCTCTAGAGCGCTATGACCACGCCGTTGCGCGCGGCGCGCACATATATTGCGAGATTTCCGGATACGGCGCCACTTGCGACGCCTATCACATTACAAGTCCCGATATCGAGGGGCGCGGATTGTCGCAGTGTTTGGAGCGCACTCTGGAGGATGCAAATCTGAATCCGGAGGATGTCGATTATATAAACGCCCACGGAACATCCACTCCTTACAACGACAAATTTGAAACCGCCGCGATTCACAAAGTGTTCGGCGAGCACGCGAAAAAGCTTATGGTAAGCTCCACAAAGAGCATGACCGGCCATATGCTCGGCGCCGCCGGAGCTATAGAAGCGGCGGTATGCGCAAAGACAATCGAGACGGGAATAGTGCCTCCGACAATCAATTACGAGCATCCCGATCCGGATTGCGATTTGGATTATGTTCCGAACGTCGCGCGCGAAAGCGATGTAAAGGTCGCCATAAGCACGAATTTGGGCTTTGGCGGCCATAACGGCGCTCTCCTTTTTAAGAAAATGTAAAATTGCCGCGCGCAAAAAAAGTTTCCGCCGCGCGATTTAGAATTTTATAAGATTGCAAATCTTCCCCGCTGCATCCGCGGGGAAGATTTTTTGTCTTTGCAGCACGGGCAACCTGTGGGCACTGGACAGTTTACGGGCGCCCCATAGATAGGCGCTGGAAAAAAGCAATTTTAATATAAAATTATTGTCCGCTTTCCAATGAATCTACGCATTGGGAATTGGAAAATTTGAATAGACGCTTTTATTGTGCGAAAAAATGGAAGTTTTGGCTGAGAAGTTTAATAGATGTTATTGCAATGTTTTTAACTGCAGCATTTCTGTTTTTAGCAGGCCGGACAAATTTTTTCGCGCCAGAAATGCGCGGGTGCTGCAATATGTTTGGAATTTGTCAGAAAGCGTCTTTTTTTCGCATTTTTTTTGCCACTTTAGATTTAAATTCTTCCCATCGGTTTTCGTCCAGAATTTTGTGCGGGCAGTTTTTGCCCGACCAGTCTTGGTGCTTGCGCAATGCTGAAATCGGCAGGTTATGGGCATCCAAAAGATGGGCGGCAAGTATCACAGCGTTTTCCTCGGCTTGGCGGTATAGTTTCTCTTTTTCGCCAGTGCAGAGGCTTCGGCATATTTCTATGCTTATGCTGTAAAGATTTCCCTCGCCTTTTGCGCCGTCGCCGGCGTGCCATGTGTGGATGTTTAACGGTACGAGCTGCACTGCCTTGTTTTCGTCAACGGCGTAGTGGAACGATAGCGATACATTGTTTCGCAAATTGTTTACGCGGTCGCGCTCCTCCATCGCCGATATGTATCCTGCCGTATTATGGATTGTAACTGTTTTTATTTTATTCATCGGCGCGGGAAGTTTATAGCGGCGGTTATATTGGTTGTCGTCAAGGTAGGCGTAGACAATTTTTAAGCCGCCAATGTAGGTGTACGGATATTGCTCTTTTTCCGGCGCGCTTGCGCACCCGGACATAATCAGCGCCATAATAGCCAAAAGAAATATATGAAATCGGCCCATATTTAAATTGTATCAAGTGGATTCAAGTTCTCTGTTAATGAAAATTGGCAATTCTTTTGCGGTTTGACGAATGTTTTTTTTGCGGGCAATATCGCAAAAAAAAAGGCAGCGTGATAACGCGCCGCCTTTTTTAGTTTCCGCAACAAATTGCCTTATTTGTTTTTGCGCTTCAATACCGCCGCCAATGCGAGGGCGAAGACTCCGAATACCGCCGCGCATTCGGACGGCTCGGGAACGGCGGCGGTTGCGTTGATCCCCCAGCCTCCGTTTTGCGTGTCGTGAAGTATATAGGCGAACTCCTTGTATTCGGAGCCAAATAATACGTTTTCGGCCCTTATGCTGTCTCCCTCTTCAAACCACGTTATATTGTCAAGGGAGTTTATTTTTACAGTAAAGTCGACTAAGTCGGTGAAGTATGCGGATACGCTGCCTGACGAATCCGGAACAACGTCAAACTTGCCTATATTCACGCTATTGCCGTTTGTAGTCATGCTAAGTACGGATGCCCCGTAAAAGAAGAACGTCCCAAAATCATTGTCGGCGTTGAGAATGAAATTAACGTTGGATTCAGTGAGAGTTTCGGAGCGGTTTGGATATCCTCCCACTATTTGTTGGTTCATTAGGTAAAAGTTAGACTCTCCCTGCGTGCTTGCTCCCTCGGTTTTAAAAGCATTGGAAGAGTTAAGGGTTATTGTCGCGTCCGTGTTTATGGAGAGCTTGCTCTCAAAAGATAGCTTCCCTGCAGCGGCGGAAGATGTTATGTTGCCGCCCAATATCGACCTTAAATGGCCTCCTTCAGTTTGTGTGATAGTGGCGGTTGCATTGTAAACGGCGTTGATGCTTTTGAATGCGTATCTATTGGCGTCGTAGTTTTCGGCTCCCTTGCATATTATATTTCCGCTTATGTTACCGTTGTTAAATTGAGCTCCTCCTTCTTTATTTTCCACTGTAGCCCCTTCTTTTAGAGTAAAGGTGCCGGTACCGCCCCAAAGATTGAAGCCTCTGGAAAGGCTGAAATTAACTCC